>CAYSMT010000028.1:0-12593 GCA_964432135.1 uncultured Acidobacteriota bacterium | reverse complement strand
CTCAGCAGGACGCGCTGCCGGGTTACTCACATGAACTGGACGATTCATGACCACTCGAAGCGAGGGGATGCAGATGCGCCCCGTAGCCAGGTGGCTCATGAACAGCTCGAGTTAAGCAAGAGGTCTTGAGGAAGAGCCTTCCCAGCCCCTTGCGTCAAGGCGCAGGTCCTATACACGCGTTCCGAGGCTCTTCGGCAAGGATTATCTGCACCGTTCGTGAGATCACAACTCCACGCTCTTCATCGGATCTCAAGACCGACGAAACCAGCGAGCCAGTGGAACAGGCCTGGGCGATCTGGTCGCTTATCCGAGGACGGAACCAGTGTCCTTGGCGAGTGCGCCTTCTAGAGCACGCGCGAAGGCCCGGTAGGTCATTACGATATTTTTCTTGGAGACATCGCTTTCAGACCAGAGGTAATAGTCGAAGAGCACAGCGCCTTCCAGCCCGGTTGCGCGGATGAGTATGAGCTCGTTATTGACTGTATTCGCGTAGTCAACGATCTTCGAAAGCCTCGCACCGCTTGAGGCATTGAAAGCGGCCCGAAAGCGCACAAAGCGACCGTTGTCATCCGTGCTGAGCCAAATTTTGTAGGTTTCTTTAACGCAGACTTCGCCATCCGAATCGATCTCGGCGGGAAGGGAAGCATTATCAAAGATCTCCTTCAAGGCTTGGGGAGTGATCTCTGTCAGATGGTCGCTCATTTCCGCTATTCTCCCAATAGTTATTCGACGCTTTCCGGGAAAGAAACAGGTGCACAAAGGGTCTACGCCGAAGCACGTTAGATTCTTGTCGATGATCCGTCAAGGTGAGACGGGTCCTTGTCGTCCCGGAAGGCGCTTCTCCTGCCCTCGTGCGGAGACGGTGTTGTTCGAAGCCAGCCCGAGATGAGGCGTGAGACGATGGGGTGGATCAGGTAGCCCACAGAGGAGTGCGGGTTAGAACGGCCATGTCGGATGGCGAGGTTATAGATACGGTGGTCTTGTAAGCGCTCGAGAGCGCCTCCAGAGTCGAGCATCTCGTGATAGTCGTTCGCGAGCTCCTCGTCGTGAGAGATGTAGTCGTCGACGGCCGCGACGTTCTCCCAGCGCGTGATGTTCGTCGGAAAGCGGCGCGGGCCTGTGGCTTGGGCTCCCTTGAGCTGGGCCTTAACCGTCGAGTCGCAAAGGGGCGAGCCCAGGGTGATCCACAGCGCGACGTAACGGTCGCGAAGGTGCCGGTACTCGCCCGCGTACGAGAACTTCCAGAAGGTGTCCCAGGCGATCATTGTCCCGAGGCTGTGGGCGACGACCAGAATCTCGTCTTGTGCGTTCAAAGCCCGCCGCAAGGCCTCGGAGAAGCTCCAGCGCAGCTCGCTGCCGAAGGAGGCGTCGGGGTTCCAGTACTCGCACAAATCCGGCGCGACGGTGGTGATGGCCCGTTCACTCAGCCCTAAGCCGTATAGCGGACCCGAGGCGAGATCAGCGAGAAGCTCCATCAGGGAGCTCTGGCCCGGCAACGCCTCGTAGTGCTCTTTGGTGAAGTCCTGCTCGCGAAAGCTGCTGAGCTGCCTTAGGCAGGCCTTGCGGTCGCGCAGATCTGCAGCCTCATCGTAGTGCTTTCCCCTGGAACGAAGGAAGGCGTTCGAGAGTTCGCCATAGTAGACGAACACTTTGTGGGCGCGGTCGAAGGTGGTGAGCTTGTCCGGGGCGGAGCGTGCGATTCCCTGGCGCGTCGCTGCGATCCAGAGCTTACGAAGAGCCGGGCGCGCCGGTTTGAAGCTTCGGCCGTGGATGAAGATGATTCGCTGGGACATGGTTCTCCTCCGCGGCGCTGCGTGTCATCGGGCGTGCTCGGTCCTAGAGAGTCACTGCACGGTGATGCGCGGCCAGAGCCTCGATGAAGGTTGGCCGGCGAGCCGCCTTGTCAGAGCTCGGGTGGTGTCTGGTGATGGGTCGCTTGCTCGTAGCTGAAGGCGATCTCAATCAGCGTTGCTTCGGAGAGCGCCGGGCCGAAGAAGGACAGGCCAACTGGCATTCCTGATACTTGGCCCATCGGGACAGTGATATTTGGATAGCCCGCGACAGCGGGGTAGGTCGAGCTTCCGCCAAGGAAATGGTCGCCGTTGATCAGGTCAATTTTCCAGGCCGGGCTTCCCGTCGGTGCGACGAGCGCGTCGAGCTCATGCTGCTCAACGAGGTGATCGATCCCCTGTTCTCTTGTGGTGCGCAGGGCGAGCGTGAGCGCATCGCGGTATCTCGCATCGCTGAGCGGGCCCATAACCTGGGACTTCGTGAAGATCTCTTGCCCGAAGTACAGCATCTCCTCACTCGCATGCTCGTTGTTGAAGGTGATGAGTCGTTCGAGGGTCAGTTTCGAAAGCGTCGGGTCTGGCAGCTTTGCAAGATAGGCGTTCAGGTCATGTTTGAACTCGTAGAGCAGCAAGTCGTAGATGGCTTTCTCAAAGTCTGGAGTCGCCTCGAAGGCGAGATCATCGACCAGGATGGCACCCGCGGCTTGTAGATCAGCAATGGCGACTTCAAAGAGGCGATCTACGCCATCATGATAACCAGCTTGGGAACGTAGTATACCGATTCGCTTTCCCCTCAGGCCATCAGGGAGGAGATGATTGGTGAGGGTCCACTTGCTTGCGGCAGAAGCGATGTATGTTGCCGGATCCTTTTCATCCGAGTCGATCATCGCCGAGAGCAAGGTCACGGCGTCGGCGACGCTGCGTGCCATTGGCCCTGCGGTGTCCTGGCTGTGAGAGATCGGCACAATGCCGCGGCGGCTGACGAGCCCAACCGTCGGCTTGATGCCGACGATGCCGTTGACCGCTGCGGGACAGACGATAGAGCCGTTGGTTTCTGTGCCCAATGCGAGGGGAACCAGATTGGCGGCGACGGCGACGCCAGAGCCGGAGCTTGATCCGCAGGGAGTTCGGGTCGAGTCGTAAGGGTTGTGGGTCTGGCCGCCAACGCCGCTCCATCCGCTCGAGGAACGCTCCGAGCGGAAGTTAGCCCACTCACTGAGATTGCTTTTTCCGAGCAGGACGGCCCCTGCCTCGCGCAGTTGCGCGGCGACCGCGGCGTCCCGTCCCGTCTCGTTGTGGGCCAGTGCGAGCGAGCCTGCCGTGGTAGGGAGCGGGTCGCGAGTCTCGATGTTGTCCTTGAGCAACACGGGAATGCCGTGCAGCGGCGATCGCAGCTGGCCGTTGCGTCGCTCGCGATCGAGACTACGCGCCATCTCGATCGCATCGGGGTTGATGGCGATGACGGCGTGGAGCTCTCCGTCAAACTCCTTGATGCGTGCGAGGCAGCTCTGGGTAATGGTCACCGAGCTGAGCTCACCACGTGCCATCGCGGCTTGTAGCTCGGAAACGCTCAGGCCCATGATGACTGGCCCACCGCCCGTAATCCCGGCATCGTCCGGAAGCTCGGGCGTGCAAGCTATGCTGAGTAGAAGCGCGCACAAAGAAAGGGCAGAAAAGAGCAGCGGCGAGCTTCTCATTGGCGACCTCCTGCATTGTCAACGCCCCGACACCATTTCTTGACCCGCATTATACGAAGCATCTCGGCTGAGCTTTTGCACTCACACGCGGGCCGGGCCCTTCATGCCGTCATGATCCCACTCTGGGTTCGATTATGGGAGCACTGCGGTTGCGAGACCCTGGATGCGGGCAAGTCGTCGAAAAAAGTGCCAGCCCTCATCTCCCGATCAGCTGCGGAAATGGTGGCTGGCATTTTTTGGTTTTGGGAAGCTAGTTTGGTAGCTGCTTGATGAACTCGCTGGATTGAGCGATGGAGGCCTTAAGATCATTAATGAGCTGGGAGACGTCCTGCTCAATGCTCTTGACCTCGCCTTCGAGGCTGCCGATGGCCTGGGCGTTGAGGTTGTGCTTGAGGTAAAGCACGTGGTCTTTGAGCTTGCCGAGTACGGGTTCGATACTCTTCTCAGAGCGATGCATCGCCTTTTCGATCAGGGCATAGCGTTTCTTGGTCTCGACGAACTGGCTGCGGCTCTTGGAGCGAAGACCAACATCGGAAATCTCAGCGAGCTCCTCTTCCCATTCGGCAAAGAGGTCACCGGCGACCTCCTCCACCGCATCGATGCGATCGTGTAAGCGCTGGGCGCGCTCCTCGCTATGCTCATACTGCGCGCGCAGGGCGTCGTACTGTTTTTCGAGGGAGCCGTCCTCCATGCCATAGATCGCGCGGATCTTCTCAAGGGCGGAGCTGAAGTGTTCGCTCACCCTTTCCTGCTCTTGCTGAACGGCTTCGATGTCGTCACGCAGAAGATCTCGCTTTTCCCAGCCGAGTTTCTCCCAGACCGAGTAGTAGACCGCAGCGCAGCCCGCGAGCGAAACGACGAGGGCCAACGTGAGCACCACATGTGTCCATTCCAGCGAATATCTCTTATTCATTCGTCCTTCCTGTCGCGTGCCACTGCTCATTGTGCCCTATCATCTCGGAATTAGCGCTGCAGGACAAGTTGCTTCGTTAGGACCTTTCCTGGCGGGGCCAGTTGAACGGTTGCAATGTCAATTCATATCAGCCCGGATGATTCATGACTACTCGGAGCAGGGAGGTGCAGATACGCCTCCGCAGCCGGGTGGCTCGTGAACAGTTCGGGTTTAGGTGTATAGAAATTGTACCCACAACGCAGGTGGCTGCGGCGGCTGATGCCGCTGCTGCTTATGCGCTCTGTCTCGAGCGCAGGAGCCTCATATACTGCCCGATGTCGCGGCAGTTCTCGAAGTCGAAGCTGGCCTCGATAACGCGGTCCTGCGCGGTGGCATCGAGCGCTGCGCAAGCGTTGGCACGGAACTTCGCGATGAGCTCGTCGTCGCTCAATGGGTTCTCGGGGCTGCCTTTGGCGGCGTCGACCGTCTCGACAAACTCCCGGCCGTCCTCGGTAGTGATCGTCGCGATAGCGCGCTTGACGCCCGGGAAAAGCGCATCGATCTCATCGTTGGCTACAACCTCGATCCTCTTCAGCAGTCGGCGGATGCGTGGGTCAAAGAGCTTGTCCTGCTCGAAAGAACTCGGGTAAACACCGCCATCGGCAGCCACCGCAGCGAGGCAGTAGGGCAGGCTATGATCAGCCGTTTCTTTGGTCTGGGGGTTGTATTTGCTCGGATCGCTGAGGATATCCGCTCCACGGGTGGTCGTTTGAATATGGATCTTCGCGACATCCTCGGCGGAGAGCGCATTGTTCTTCATGATCATCTGGACGGCCGACATCGGCTGGTGGGTCAGGGCCTCGGTCGGGAAGGCCTTGTAGCCACATTCGAGGAGTCGCCAGCGTTCCCCGAGGCCGTCGAGCAGGATCTCAGGCCGAAGCTCGACGTTATGAATGACCTCTTGGAAGCCCTCCTTGCCCTCGATGACCTCCACCGGACCCCCGTAGCCCTCGGCTGCCATCTGGGCGGCGAGTACGCCGGCCTGGGTGGCTAGGGGATCGGCGGTGTTCTTCATGTTCGTCAGGTGGCCGGCGACGACGCCGCCAAGGGTGAAGTGACTGCTGCCGCTGATCCCTGCGGCGGCAACGAGCTGATTGGCGTCAAGGCCATAAATTCGCCCGGCGACGAAAGGGCTCACAAACTGGGTAAGCGTCGCGTGGTGCCAGCCGACCTCACGCACTCCAGGGAAGCAGGCCAGACACCAGCGTAGCTCGAGCTCGTAAGCGATGAGCATGGCGACGAGGGCCTCGCGGCCGTCACGTTCCATCGCCTCCGCTGGAGAGACGGCTCCGAAGATGATGTCCGAAGGATGGCTGGGGTCTTGCTCCCAGAAGATGTCGTTGTAGTCGAGGGCTCGCACAAGCAAGCTGTTGAGCAGCGCTGCGTTGGCCGCATTGGTCTGCTCACCGCTGCCAATCAGCGTCGCCTCCTGCATGCCTCCCTGCTTACGGATGAAGCGGAACATGGCGGCCATGTCCGGATTCGTGGTTGCGGCGAGGGCGCAACCGACGCTGTCGAGCAGGAATCGCTTGAGCTCTTTGAGCTCGGCGGAGGGGATGTCTTCGAAGCGCAATGCGAGGGTGAACTCGGCCATGCGACGGGTCAAGCTGCTCATCTTCATCTCCGGTGTGTTGGCCGGGTCTTCCTGTGGGAAGCGCACGGCGTGGGTCCGACATGATACCCACGAAAAAGCGCGCGGACCGGTAAGAAGTGCTCCAGTACGGGAGCGACTTTTGCTCGCTAAAGGTTCGCATGCGCTTCGGGTGGGTCTTCACCGTCATTATCGAGAAGGTAGCGCATCAAGAAGTCGAGCGTCTGACGATGAAAGGCGAGTTGGTAGCGCGAGCGACGAATGCCGTGCCGCGAGCGCGGGTAAGTAACCATCTCGAAAGGAAGATCAGCCTCCGCGAGCCGACCGATGAGCCGCAGCGAGTTCTGAATGTGGACGTTGTTGTCCATTGATCCGAAAGCCAGCATCAAGGGAGCCCGCAGCCGCTCGGCGAGGGTCAAGGGTGAGGAGGTGGCATAGCCCTCGGGGTTGTCCTTGGGAGTATCCATGTAGCGTTCCGTGTAGATCGAGTCGTAATAGCGCCAATCGGTGACGGGAGCATAGGCAACGCCGGCACGAAAGAGCTCCGGTGCTTCGAGCAGGCACATCAGGGTCATATAACCGCCGTAGCTCCCGCCGTATACGGCGATGTGCTCTTTGTGCACCCAGGGCTGATTTCTAAGCCAGCGGGTCGCCGCGAGCTGGTCGGCCACTTCTAGCGTGCCCAAGCGTCGATGAACCGCCGTCTCGAAGGCATGACCACGACCGAAAGTACCGCGGTTGTCGACGAGGAAGACGGCTATCCCGTGGTCCGCGAGGTAGCGAAAGGTGTTGTGGATCGATCCACCCCAACGATTCTGGGTGAGCTGCGAGCCAGGGCCGCCGTAGACATAAAGCACGACCGGATAACGTTTGGTTGGGTCGAAGTTCCGTGGGCGTATAAGCGAGGAGTAGAGCAGCGTGCCATCGTCGGCGCGGATCGATCCGGCCTCGACGGGAAGCAGGTCCCACAGGGCGAGATTGTCACCCGAGCGCCACAGTTTGCGTCGCGTGGCACCGCTGGCGGCGACGAGCTCGGCGCGGGGAGGCTGGTCAAGACGCGACCAGGTGCCGATCAGATCATCGCCCGCGGGGGAGAGCAGTCCTGTGTGTGAGCCCCCGTCGTCGCTGCCGAGCGTTCGCAGATCGCCCGATTCAAGATCGAGGGCGAATAGCCGCCGCCCTCTCGGATCGCCCTTGTTGGCCTGGAAGAACACCGTCTTCTCGTCGTTGTCGAAGCCGTAGAGGGCAGTGACCTGCCATGCGCCCGAGCTGAGCTGGCGTTCCAGCGTGCCATCGGCCTGGTAGAGGTAGAGATGACGCCAGCCGTCGCGTTCGCTGGTCCAAATGAAGCATCCGTTCGTGAAGAAGAGCAGGTTGTCGGTCACGTTGACCCAGGCCGGGTCTTCCTCTCTAACAAGCACGCGGGAACGACCCGTTCCGGCCTGCGCAACGAGCAGTTCGAGTCGCGTTTGTTCGCGATTCAAGCGTTCGAACCAGACTTCACCCGCGGGGGTCCATCCCGCGCGGACGAGGTATTGATCGGCGTCCCCCGCTTCCGCATAGATCGGCGCGCCGCCGTCCAGGGTAGCTATGCCGAGGTGAACCCGTGGATTCGGTGTGCCCGCGGCTGGATAGCGCTGGAGCTCGAGCCGCGCGTAGGGCATCGTGTCGTCGGTGATCGGATGGACTCCTACGAGGCTGGTGTCGGTTTCGAGGAAGGCCAGGCGTGTTCCGTCCGGCGACCACCAGTAGGAACGCTCGGCGTCAAGCTCCTCCTCGTAGACCCAGTCGGCGACACCGCTGAGTCGAGCACCTTTGGCGCCGCTTTTCGTGACGCGGTGCACGACGCCGCTCGCGAGTTCGATCCAGTAGATGTCACCGGCCCGCACGAAGGCCAAGCGCGTGCCGTCGGGGTTAAAGGCCGGATAGATTTCCACTTCGGCATCCGCGGTAAGAAAACGCGCCTGTCCTTGGGAGAGGTCAAAGAGAAAGAGATCCCCGCTAGCGCAGCCGGCCAGCCGCGTTCCGTCCGGCGATAGAACACTCGCATAACGTGTGCGCGACGAGCTGTTGACGTCGGGAAGATCGGGTTCAATCCAGTGAGGGCGCTGCTTGGCTAAGTCCCGCATCACGGCGGACCAGTCGGCGACACGCACGCGCTTCCCGCTGCGTACCTCCTCACGCCAGAGGATCTGAGCGCCATCCTCAAGGCTGCGGTAGAGGATCTGCTTTCCGTCGGGTAGCCATCGAAGCCCCCTCGGCTGTTTGGGCGAGAGCTCAGAGCTTTCGAAGAGAGCTTCAAGGGTGAGGCGCTTGCCCCCCTTGGCCACACTATGAGAGACACCTAGCAACACGAGACACACAAAACAGGCGATACGACGCATCAAGACTTCCTCCACGACTCGTAACAGCATACTCGTCTTGGAAGGAGAGGGTTCTTGCGGGAAGTGCTGACTACTTATTTCGGGATTTGCGCAAATATGCACGTGATATTGTGTGCGGACTGCGCCTTATTTACTTGCCGAAGGCTCTCATCGTAGTTTCAGTTAGCGTTGTTTCAAGCTTCGCGCGAGGCTCTCCATCTTAGCTCGTTTCCCACCCGCCGCTGGGCGCCATATGGCGTCGAATTCGCACTGCGGCATTAGGCGTGCCGCGTGCTGGCCGCGAACTCTCCGGCGCTCTCGAGGACGGCGCGGAGCCTCTGGGGGTCGACCGGCTTGTACAGGACATCGTTCATCCCGGCTAAAAGGCAACGCTTATGATCGCTTTCGGAGGTGTGTGCTGTCAGCGCGACGATTGGTGTCATGCCGCCATGAATCGCCTCGAACTTGCGGATCTCGCGCGTGGCTTCCAAGCCGTCCATCTCGGGCATCTGCACGTCCATCAGCACGAGGTCGAAACGACCCGAGCGGAACTCTTCCAGCGCGAGCCGTCCATTCGCGGCGGCTCGCACGGAGTGCCCCCAGCGCGAAAGCATGCGACTCGCAATCTTCTGGTTCACGAGATTGTCTTCTGCGAGGAGAATGCGGAGCGGGCATGCACCGGTAACGCTGCCTGTCGGCTCGTTCTCCGCGCAGGGTTCTACCTCACCGGACGCGACGTGCTCGGGAACAAGTGATCCCGTTCCGTCAAGTTCGAGCGGAATTGTGAAGTGGAAGGTACTTCCCGAGCCCAGGCGGCTCTCGACTTGGAGCTTACCGCCCAGGGTTTCAATCAAGCGCGAGGAGATCGCTAGCCCAAGGCCGCAGCCACGATAGTTGCGTGTCAAGTACTCCTCCGCTTGGGAGAAGGCGTCGAAAATGCGACCTCGATCGCTGTCACTGATGCCGATTCCGGTGTCACTGACCAAGAAGCGCAGTTGCACGCTGTGCTGTGATGCCGCGACCCGGGAGATACGAAGCTCCACCTTTCCTTCGGAAGTGAACTTAATCGCGTTATCCAGTAGGTTGAGCACAGCCTGCCGGAGGTGCACCGGGTCTCCTACGACGCCATCGGGCACATCTTCGTCAATCGTGCACAGCAAGCCCAGGCCCTTTTTGTTGGCCCGTATGCGCAGCGGGTCGACCGTCTCAGGAAGCCAGCGACTGAGGTGGAAGGACACGTTGTGGGTTGTTTTTGCGTCTCCATCGGTGGTGTAGTCGAGAAGGTTGTTAATGACCTCGAGTAAGCGCGAGGCGGATTCGCGTACGACACTGAGCTGGGATCGCTGGGCGACGGTCAGCTCTGACTCGAGGGCCAGCGTTGTCATGCCGATGATCCCGTTCATGGGCGTCCGTAGCTCGTGACTGATCCTCGCGAGAAAGTCGTTCTTGATGGAGTTAGCCTGCTGAAGCTCGATGCTGAACAGGTGCGCACGCAGCAACGCTTGCGAGAGCGAGTGCTTCTTCCAGCCGACGAGCAGGCCTGCGCAAGCGCAGACCATGGGTGCCGTATCGATGATCCAGAGCAAGGGCTCCGTGGATTGAATCTGCGCGAGAGAGCGCAGAGACAGGGGGATGCCCCGAAAAAAACATGCGGCCATCGACGCCACGAGCGGGAACAACGCTCCGAAGGTCGCCCCCATGAGGGTTGAGGTGATGACCTGACGGTTCATCGCCCGGGCCAGCATCAAGGCCACACGTCGGGAAAGGATGCCCATGCTCTAGGAATCCCTGTCCGCCGGAGCGCCGGGCTCGCGTGCCCGGCGCACAGCTCGCTTATCGTGGGTCATGTTGCCCCCTCCTCGCGAGACGGCTGCTCAACGACACACAAGCTCCACTCCTCCATGGCTTCAAGTTAGGCAGAACAAAGAGGATGGCAACTTGACTTCGTCTCAATCTTCCACCTTGAGGGGGTTGTCTCGCTCCTGTCCTCGGTACGCGAAAGCCGGCTCGCCGGTCGATTCCGACGGGAAGGTCACCTGGCGAATGCACGTGGCCGGTCGCAGGGGCAGGCAAACTGATGTCATGAACAACACAACGAACACTCGCGTATCCTCTCTGTGCCCGGCTCGTGTGCCCGTCATCATCGAGCTGCGGTCGTCCGGAGTTTTCTTTGTGATCTCCTTTGTTTTCTTTGTGTTGAACTTCATAGCAGCTTGGTGTTGGCTTGCAGCCCTGGGGGGCTATGTCGTCTCACGGCCCTTTGCGGTGCTGGGTTTGGCAGACTGGCTGCAAAGGGCGCATTCCATGCGCCGGAGCTTTCCTGTCATAGGACATCTGCGCTACATCTTCGAGTCGTTGCGGCCCGAATTGCGGCCGTACTTCATCGCGTCAGATCAGGAACGCAATCTGATCAGTCGCGAGAAGCGCTTGACTGTCGATCAACGGGCCGAGGGTCAGCTTGACACTGGACCCACGCCGATGCTGATCGGATCGGCTACGAGTGGGTCAGTCACTCGCGAGCACCTGCCGAAACATTCCCGGAGAAGGACCGCGTTGAAATCGGCGCGGGCCAGTGTAAGAAGCCCTATCGCGGGACTTCGTTCTCCCGCTGATCTGGGCCCTGAGCACAGTTTTCGCCGCGTGGCGATTGGTTATATCCGCTCTTTGGCGGAGATCTATTCTCGCTTGGAAGCGCGTCGCCTTCTTAGTGGGACGGCGTTCGAGAGCTGGGGACGCATGTGGGACGAGGTGTGTCGTCAGCGCTTTTGATCGCTTTCTCGCGCACGGTAAGTTCGCAAGAAAGATCAAGTCGCGTGGCAGGGGTCCAGCGTAAACTCCCCGGTATGCGAGAGGCGACCCTGCAAGACTACAAAGAACGCGTCCTGCGCGTGCTGGTCTTCATTCAAGACCATCTTGATGAAGAGCTGCGCCTTGAGGAGCTGGCTTCCCTCGCGCATTTCTCGCCGCATCATTTCCACCGCGTTTTTAGCGGCATGGTGGGAGAGAGCCTTCACGCACACATCCGAAGGATACGCATAGAGCGTGCGGCGCATCGCCTGCGCTTAAGTGATGACGGCATTGGGGAAATCGCTCTTGCGGCGGGGTATTCTACGCATGAGGCGTTCACTCGAGCGTTTCGTGTGCATTTCGGTCTCGCGCCCTCGCTTTATCGTAGCCAAACGGCCGAGCCTGCCCTCCCTGGGCCGGCGAGCGGGGTTCACTTCACGCCAGCAGGAGGGCTTCATGATTTCTATCCGTTGGACAGTAGAGGACGTGCTATGAACGTCAGCATCAGGTCTCTTCCAAGGCAACGCGTTGCCTTCAGAAGGCATGTCGGAGCCTACGATTGCTGCGGTGCTAGCTGGGAGGTTTTCCTTTCCGAAATCGGTGCGCTCGGCCTGCTCGGTCCCGGCGTGAGGTTACTCGGCCTCTGCCACGATGATCCGAAGGTCACCGCGGCTGAGAGGGTGCGCTACGATTGTTGCGTGCCTGTAGGCGAGGACTTCGAGCCTTCGGGAGAGATCGGTGTTCAATTCGTCGCGGGAGGGGACTACGCCGTCGCGACTCATCAAGGGCCCTATGATCGACTCGGCGAGACCTACGATGGTCTCATCGGTCAGTGGGTGCCCCGGAGCGGCCGGCAGCTTAGGGCCGTGCCCTGCTTCGAGATTTACCTCAACGATCCCGAGGGAAGCGATCCCGAGGAGCTACTCACCGACGTTTATGTGCCTCTTGAAGCCGTCGCGAGGGGATTTCTGTGAGAGAGAGAAAAACGCCGGAAAAGATCGATCTCTACAAACGACATAAGGAAGAGTATCGCGCAACCCGCGAGCCCTGCCTTGTCACGGTGAAGAAGGCGGTTTACCTGGCGATCGAGGGCCAAGGCGCTCCGGGGGGTGAGTCGTTTGGCGACCGGGTTGGCGCGCTTTATGCCATGGCCTACACGATCAAGATGACGCGCAAATTCACGGGGCGGCGGGACTATGTCATTTGCAAGCTAGAAGGTCAGTACTGGTCCGACCAGGTCGCTCCTTTCTCCACCCTTTCCCGGGAGGAATGGCGGTGGCGCTTGATGATTCGCACGCCGGAGTTCGTCAAGCGTGAAGAGCTCGACGAGGCCGCCAATAAGCTGCTGGCTAAGGGCAAGGTTCCTGAGGTGCGCGAGGTGAGTTTGAGCACCTCAGGAACCTTGCCCTTAGC
>CAYSMT010000027.1:0-12620 GCA_964432135.1 uncultured Acidobacteriota bacterium | reverse complement strand
GGCCTCCGCGCGGGAGTCGGATTCTTCACCCCCTATTTGCGTGGCGACAAAACTGCTGACGAACCAGATCCGGCCGAACGCGCGCTGGAGGCTCGCGGACTTGAAACCCTGCATCTCAAGGCCCTGCCCACAATCGATGTGCTGACCCGCCTTGATGTCACTCTCCGGACCCGCCAACCAAACTTCTCCCTTCGTGGTCTCAAGCAGCACATAGGTATAACCGCCTGAGTTGATCGTCTCGATGACCGTTCCGCTATGACCCGCGAAGGCTGGCGACGACAACATGAAGAGCAGGGGTAACAGAACCAGCGGCAAACATCGCGTCATCTTATCAACCTCCTTGCAGACCCCTTAAGGATACCTGCTACGGTGCAGGGCAGGTAGTCGCGGCGGGAACTTGCGTTGGCCAATAACGTGAAACAGCGCAACATGTGGGCCATGCATCAGATCTTCCGCGAGGCTCGTCGATTGCTCGCGATCGCTTCGCCGGTCGTGGCGACCCAACTTGGAATGATGTCTCTCGGCGTCGTCGACACCTTGATGCTCGGTCGGGTGAGCCGGGAAGCGCTTGCGGCTGCGGCGCTCGGCAACGCGTGGGTCATCTCTATTCTCATCATCGGCATGGGGGCGGTACTAGGCATTGACCCGCTGATCAGCCAGGCCCACGGAGCGGGCCAAGGAGAGCGTGTCGGCTTCGCGGCGCAGCAAGGCATCGGCGTTGCTCTGCTCGTGAGTATTCCTGCTTGCCTCATGCTCGTTGCGACGGGTCCCGCTCTCGTCCTCCTTGGCCAGGATCCGGCGCTCGCCAAGCTAGCGCATCGCTACGCCCTGGTACAGATTCCCGCTACCCCGGCCTTTCTCGTTTTTGCGGCTCTACGCCAGTACCTCCAGGGACGCGCCATCGTCACTCCCGCAATGTGGATCGTGCTCGGCTCAAACCTCATCAATCTGTTTTTCAACTGGATCTTGATCTTCGGCAAGCTCGGCGCACCAACGCTCGGAATTGTCGGCTCTGGAATCTCCACCAGCCTCACCCGCATCTTTCTCGTCCTGGCGCTTACCGTCTGGATCTGGGCTTTCCGCCTTCATGAAGGCGCCTGGATCGCCTGGACGCGACGTGCCTTCGCACCGCGCCATATCTTCGAGGTGCTGCGTTTCGGCCTTCCTGTAGCGGCACAGCTCGGCTTCGAGCTATGGGCGTTTCAGATCGCCACTCTTATGGCTGGACGACTCGGTGCAACAGCCCTTGCCGGGCACAGTATCGTGCTCAACCTCGCGAGCGTATCCTTTATGGTGCCGCTCGGCATCTCGATCGCCGCAGCGACACGGGTCGGCAATCTCATCGGTGCTCAAAGACCTCGCGAAGCGCAACGCGCCGCCTTCGTCGCCTTCGGACTGGGAGGCCTCACCATGAGCATTTTCGCGATCGTTTTCGTGCTGTTGCGTAACCTGCTTCCCGCGCTCTATATGCCGGATGACGACGTCGTCATCTCCTTGGCAGCTACGCTACTTCCGATCGCTGCAGCTTTTCAGCTCTTCGATGGTATCCAGGTCGTCGGTAGCGGCATCCTGCGTGGAATGGGACGTACTGTGCCTCCGGTGGTTTTTAATGTCGTCGCCTATTACCTCCTCGCCTTGCCCTTGGGCTGGTGGCTCGCCTCCAACACCAACTTTGGCGTGCGAGGCATCTGGTGGGGTCTGTGCCTTGGCCTGGCTATCGTCGCGCTGTTGCTGTTCGTCTGGATCTCGCTTCGTGGCCCCGCAAGGGTAGACGCCCGCATTATCTGAATCCTCGACCAGCTCGGTCTTCGCTCCGCGAAAGAGGTATCATCCCGCCGTATTCATGGAATGCTCTGCAGCGATACCGCCACCGCTGCAAGACGCGACACTTGCCACGGCCGCAGCGGTACGGCTCCGCGACGAGCTCCCATGAACAGGGCGGGATCATGGCACCGCCGCTGGGAGGAGCGTTGTCGGAGAGGAGAACACGAAGCGGCATAAGGGGTATTTGGCTAAGTGCAGGCACCGCGCTGCAGGCGCCGCGAGGCTTGCTTGGGCGTTGGCACTCCCGCCTCAAGCAAACTGAGCACATCTACATGGTCGTGATTTCCATCGTCATCGGCCTGCTCGCCGGAGTGTGTGCCGTCGGATTCCGCGAGTTCATTCACCTCGCACACGAGCTGATCTGGAACTCGCGAGATGTCTCTCTCGATTACATGCGCGCGCTCCCTTCTTACTGGAAGATACTCGCACCAGCCGGCGGCGGCCTTATCGTCGGACTGATCATTTACTGCTTCGCGCCGGAGGCGAAGGGACATGGAGTGCCGGAGGTGATGGAGGCTGTCGCCCTGCACGGCGGCCGCATTCGGGCACGTATCGTCGCTGCCAAGCTCGTCGCATCAGGAGTTTGCATCGCCTCGGGAGGGTCTGTGGGACGTGAAGGGCCGATCGTGCAGATCGGTTCATCGCTCGGTTCAGCAATCGGCCAAGCATTGGGTATCGGTGAGCGACGCCTCCGAACCCTGGTTGGCTGCGGAGCCGCCGCAGGTATTGCGGCCACCTTCAACGCTCCTATCGCCGGTGCGCTCTTCGCCGTGGAGATCATCCTCGGCGATTTCGCCGTCAGCCAGTTCTCCCCGATCGTCATCTCTTCCGTCGCGGCGACTGTCGTCGGGAGGCATTTCCTCGGTGATTTCCCGGCCTTCGAGGTACCGACCTACAGCCTGGTACATCCCGCCGAGCTGATAGCCTACGCCGTACTGGGAGTCATCGCTGGTCTCGTCGCTCTGGTCTTCGTTCGTGTGCTTTACAAGACCGAGGATCTCTTCGATGCGATTCCCATTCCGGGGCCGTTCAAGGCGATCGGCGGAGGCTTGATTATCGGTACGATCGCGCTGCGCTTTCCCGAGATTTTCGGCGTGGGCTACGAAGCGATCAACGAGGCCCTACAAAACCATCTCACCTGGACGCTGCTCGCCACGCTCATCCTGATCAAAATCGTCGCCGTCTCGATCACGATCGGATCAGGAGGCTCCGGTGGCATCTTCGCGCCCTCGCTCTTCATTGGCGCCATGCTTGGCGGCGGGGTGGGCAGCATTGTGCATTTGCTCTGGCCGGCAAGCAGCGCGGGTCCCGGCGCCTATGCGTTGGTTGGGATGGGTGCGGTCGTTGCTGCAGGTACGCACGCTCCCATCACGGCGATCTTGATTATCTTTGAGCTAACTTCGGACTACGAGATCATCCTGCCTTTGATGATCAGCTGCATCATCGCGACGCTTCTCGCTACCCAACTTCAGCGCTCATCGATATATACACTCAAGCTCCTGCGCCGTGGAATCGACTTCAGCGGCGGGCGCACCATCAACCTGCTGGCCCATCTGGAAGCACGAGAAGTCATACGGAATGACACCGCCACTGTGGCTCCGACGGATGCGCTGATGCCTGTGATCTCACGCTTCATGGACAATCCGGGAACGACGGTCTTCGTCATCGACCAAGACCAGCGGCTCCAGGGCGTTATCACGATCAACGAGATCCGGCCGATTCTCGCAGATATTGACGCGCTGCAAGGCCTACTCATCGCCGCGGATCTGATGCGCAGCGGTGACTATCCCACCTTCTCCGAGGACGATCCGCTTGACGAAGTCATGCGGCGTTTCGGTAACTATCGCTTCGAAGCCGCCGTCCTGCGCGGAGAAGAGTTGGTCGGTACGATCCGCCCTGAAGATGTCATCCAGCGCTACAACGCCGAACTCTTCAAAAAAGACATGGCCTCGTGCATATCTAGCCCCCTTAGGAGCGAGCAAAGCTTGCGTGCAATCCCTGGCGTGCGCGGAATGAGCATGAGCGAGCTCCCCGTACCGCCCAGCTTCATCGGTCACACGATCGCCGAGCTCGACGTACGCAAACGCTACGACGTGACAATCTTGCTGATCAAACGTCGAGCCAAGGACAGCACGGAGCTGGTTAACAAGCTGCCGAATGCCAGCTCCGTTCTCAAGGAGGGCGATGTCCTGTTATTGATGGGTGCAGATCGCCCGCTTCTTCAGCTCGAACGACTGGCCTGAGACGAAGAAGGTACAGGCACACGAGCTGAAATCGAAACCAGCGGGTTGATCGCCGTACCTACGAGCTGAGATGCCGTGAGGCCCGAATCCGTGCGATATGCTTGAGCATTCGCAGTCGTAGGAGCTCCGGATCGGCCTCGCTCGTGTGGGATACTTCTTCCTCGATCTGTTTGACCTTCGCTTCGGCTCGCGCGACGTCGATCTCATCGGCCTTCTCGCAGGTCTCAGCAACCACAATGACCCGGCTCGGCTGCACCTCGGCATAGCCGGACGAGATCGCCATGATCTCCTCCTTGCCGTCGCCACGGGCCACCGCGACACCCGCAAGCAGACCTGCGAGCATTGGGGCATGGCCAGGGAGAACTCCAAACGACCCCTCGGAACCCGGCAGAATCACCTCATCCACATCCCGCTCGAAGATGCGGCGCTCGGGGGTCACGATCTCGAGGTGGATTTTCTCGGGAAGCATCAATACCGCCTTTCATACTCCACGCGCGCCACGCGGGAGGACGACCCAAGGTCCTGGGCACAACCTACGGCCGCATCGGCTACGCAGCCTCACCACCCTCGCGCAGGCTCTTGGCCTTCTCAAGTGCCTCCTCGATCGTACCAACGTAGAGGAAAGCCTGCTCAGGCAGCTCATCGTGCTTGCCATCGACGATCTCGCGGAAGCCACGAATCGTGTCAGCTAGCTCGACGTAACGCCCCTGCATGCCAGTGAACTGTTCGGCCACGAAGAAGGGCTGCGAGAAGAAACGCTGTAGCTTCCGCGCCCGGCCGACGGTGATCTTGTCGTCCTCGGAAAGCTCCTCCATGCCAAGAATGGCAATGATGTCTTGCAGCTCTTTGTAGCGTTGGAGCACCTGCTGCACCTCGCGAGCCGTATTGTAGTGCTCCTCTCCAAGAACGCGCGGATCGAGGATGCGGCTCGTAGAGGTCAGCGGATCGACGGCGGGATAGATGCCCAGCTCGGAGATCTGCCGGCTGAGAGTCGTCGAAGCGTCAAGATGGGCGAAGGTCGTCGCCGGCGCAGGATCGGTGTAATCGTCTGCTGGCACGTAGATCGCCTGGACCGAGGTGATCGAACCCTTGTTGGTGGAGGTGATGCGCTCCTGCAGCTCACCCATCTCCGACGCCAGAGTGGGCTGGTAGCCAACCGCTGAGGGCATGCGGCCGAGCAACGCGGAGACCTCTGAGCCCGCCTGAGTGAAGCGGAAAATATTGTCTACGAAGAGCAGCACGTCCTGCCCCTCGACATCGCGAAAGTACTCCGCCGTCGTCAAACCCGTTAGGCCAACACGCAGCCGAGCTCCTGGCGGCTCGGTCATCTGACCATAGATCAGCGCAGCCTTCGACTTGTCCGGGTCACCAGCGGTGATCACGCCGCCTTCCTGCATTTCGAGCCACAGATCGTTGCCTTCACGGGTGCGCTCCCCGACACCAGTGAAGACGGAGTACCCTCCGTGCTTCATCGCAACGTTGTGGATCAGCTCCATGATGAGCACCGTCTTACCTACGCCGGCGCCACCGAAGAGCCCCGTTTTGCCTCCCTTCATGTAAGGTTCGAGTAAGTCGATGACCTTGATGCCGGTCTCAAACATCTCGATCTCGGTCGACTGCTCCTCAAAAGAGGGAGCCTCACGGTGAATCGGCCAGGTTTCCTCGCTGGCGATCGGCCCTAGCTCATCAACAGGACGTCCAAGCACATTCATCACGCGTCCAAGGGTCTGCTTTCCCACAGGAATCGCGATCGGACGACCCGTATCCACGGCATCGAGACCACGGACCATGCCATCGGTAGGCTCCAAGGCAACGGTGCGCACCCGCCCCTCGCCGAGATGCTGCTGCACTTCGAGAGTCACATCGAGCGGTACACCGCTCGCGGCGCCAGCATCTTTGACCTGCAGAGCCGAGTAGATCTCCGGCAGGTGTCCCTCGGGAAATTGCACGTCCACAACCGGACCAATCACCTGGATCACTTTCCCAACTTGCGCCATCACCGCCCTCGTACGTGAAGCCCCTAAAGGGCCTCCGCTCCGCTGACCACTTCGATGAGTTCCGTTGTGATCGCCGCCTGCCGCGCTCGATTCATCTGAAGCGTCAGGGCAGCAATCATGTCGTCCGCGGCGCGCGTGGCATTTTCCATCGCCGCCATGCGCGCGCCGTGTTCCGCGGCGACCGATTCGAGCATCGCCTGATAGAGTTGGAAGCTGACAAAGCGCGGCACGAGAGTCTCGAGCAGCTTAGCCGCCTCCGGTTCGTAAATGTATTCGACGCCGTGACTGAGCTCTTCTTCGGCGCCCCCGAGATCGCTGATTGGAACCAAGGGCGTGACAGTCACATCCTGTGCGATCGTCGAGCGGAAACGGTTGTATACCAGGAACACGGCGTCGCTCTCGCCACGGACAAAGCGTTCCGAGAGAGTCCGTGCGAGTTCTGCTGCGAGGGTGTACTCGACCTTTCGGAAGACGTCCTGGTGGCTCGCGAGCACCTTGTGCTCCGGTCGCCGCCGATAGTAGTCAACGCCCTTCTTACCAACCAGAATCAGGCTGACCTCTCGCCCCGCCGCCTCGTGTGTCGTGCGAGCCATCTCGCCGGCCTTGATGATATTCGTGTTAAAGGCGCCGCAAAGCCCCTTGTCACCGGTGAGCAGGACAAGGTCGACTCTGTCCAAAGAACGCTCAGCCAACAAAGGGTGTAGCTCTGCGGGAACCTGACGAGCAACATCCGCGACAACCCGCGCGAGAGCCGCCGAGTAAGGACGCGAACTCATCATCGCCTCTTGCGCTCGACGCAGCTTCGCCGCCGAGACCATCTTCATCGCCTTGGTCAGCTGGGCAGTGTTCTTGACCGAGCGAATCCGCCGCTTGAGGTCTCTGGCGTTACTGGCCACGTCCTCAGGCCTCCGCGCTCGTCGCCTTGAACTTCTCGGCGAAACTATCGAGCGCCGCCTTGATGCCCCGATCCACGTCGTCATCCAACTTGCTGCGCTCGTGAATCAACGCTAGTAGCTCAGCGTGGCTCGCATCAAGGTAGTCGTAAAGCCGGCGCTCGAAGTGGCCCACCTCGGAAACGGCAAGACCATCGAGATAGCCGTGCGTACCGGCGTAGATAACGCAGATCTGCTTTTCGACCGCGAGTGGTGTGTACTGCGGTTGCTTGAGAAGCTCCTGCAGCCGTTGACCACGGCTGAGCTGGGCTTGGGTCGCCTTGTCGAGATCCGAGCCGAACTGCGCGAAAGCTGCCAGCTCACGGTACTGGGCGAGCTCCAGGCGCAGAGTGCCGGCGACCTTTTTCATCGCACCAACCTGCGCATTGCCACCGACCCGGCTGACCGACAAACCAGCGTTGATCGCCGGACGGATACCCGAGTGGAAAAGGTCGGTCTCGAGGAAAATCTGACCATCCGTGATCGAAATCACGTTGGTTGGAATGTATGCCGAAATATCGCCGGCTTGTGTCTCGATGATAGGCAACGAGGTGAGCGATCCACCTGTGCCCGCAACGACCCGCATCTCGTACTCTTCTCCAAGCGCTTCGACCCGCTCTCCGGCGGCTTCCTTACCGGGGACGCCATGATATTCGCGGCCCTCGAAGTCCGGCGTATTCTCGGGCGCGTCTTTGCGAACCACGACGTAGGAGTTGCGCAGCTTCGACGCACGTTCAAGCAGCCGTGAGTGGAGGTAGAAGACATCACCTGGAAATGCCTCACGCCCTGGCGGGCGTCGCAGCAACAGCGAGATCTCGCGATAGGCATTCGCCTGCTTGCTCAGGTCGTCGTAAATCGTCAGGACATGACCGCCGATATCGCGGAAATACTCACCGATCGCCACGCCCGAGTAGGGGGAAATATACTGCATCGCAGCGGGGTCGGAGGCACCGGCAACAACAACGACGGTGTAGTCCATCGCCCCGGCCTCTTCAAGGGTTTTCACCACGTTGGCCACGGTCGATTGCTTCTGACCAATAGCGACGTAGATGCAGATTACGTCGGTGTTTTTCTGGTTGATGATCGTGTCGATAGCGACGGCCGTCTTGCCCGTCTGCCGGTCGCCGATAATTAATTCACGTTGGCCTCGGCCAATCGGAATCATCGCGTCGATGGCTTTGATACCGGTCTGCAGCGGCTCAGTCACCGGCTGGCGATAGACAACACCAGGGGCGATACGTTCGACAGGGGCTGATTCACTCGCCTCGATAGGTCCCCGCCCGTCGATCGGACGACCTAGCGCATCGACGACACGCCCCAGCATCGCCGGACCGACCGGCACCGACATGATCTTGCCCGTCCGGCGCATCTGATCGCCTTCTTTGATCTTGTGAACATCGCCGAAGAGCACGACACCGACGCTGTCCTCTTCGAGGTTGAGTGCGATGCCATAGACCTCATGCGGCAGTGCGAGCATTTCCATGTAGGCGGCCTTCTCCAGACCGTAAACACGGGCAACGCCATCGCCGACAGTCGTGACTGTCCCGACCTCGGCAACATCGATCGTTTCCTCGTAGCCCTCGATCTGCCGCTTGAGGATCTCGCTGATCTCGCCAATCTTGAATTCCATTCGTCTTGACTCCCGGGCGGGCCGCTGGGCCCTCGTATCCTCGTACTTGGGGGAGGCAGCCCCCCCCGGCTCATCCCGCGCTTGGGCCACCGGCCGTCCCACTGAGCATCTTCGAGCGAAGAGCATTCAGCCTCGTTTGAAGGCTTCCATCGAACACGGTCGTTCCGATGCGCGCAACGACGCCGCCGAGAAGCTCTGGATCCACGGTCTCTTTGATACGCACCTCCCCCCCTGAGATCTTACCCAGCGCCACTTGGAGGCGATCACGCGTGTTTTCCGCGAGTGGCACGGCGGAACGAATCTCGACCTCATGAACACCAGCCCGCGCGTCACAGAGCTGATCCACGGCACCGGCGAGTTCAGGTAACAGCATCAGGCGTTCACGTTCGGCGAGCAGGGTGAGCAGCCTCCGAACGGGCGGGCTCAGCTCCATCCGTTGTGCGATCTCAGCGATGACCCGCTCCTTTGAGCTCACCCCTATGACGGGGTTGGCCAGGGCGTGGCGTAGTGCGTCGCTCTCAGAGACCAGAGTCGCGAGAGCGCGAAGCTCCTGGCGCGCCGTCTCGAAAGCTGCCGGCTCGATCACCACCTCCGAAAGTGCTTGGGCGTAGCGACCGGCGACCAGGCGGGCATCACTCATCAGCTCATGTCTCCTGCTCGGGTTCCCATCATCCCGCTCCGGCCACGGATCAAGCGCCGAGACTTCGTGGGATCGTTCTTTCTGCTCGAAGTTGAGACATTCCCGGGTGCACACACGCATCCCTGGCGCCATCCCCGGCACGGGAGTTGCGGATGGTATCAATGGCCCTTCCGCCCGTCAAGGCAGCGTGAGCGGGGCGAAGGCATTCCGCCGGCAGGAGTTGCGGGGTAAGCGAACGCTTAAACAAACGTGAAAAGGAACACCCTCAAGGGGTTCATCCCGAACGATTTCCGACAAGCGAGATCTTCTGCCGGGAAAACCGGATACGTCTCACGGCCCATTCCCGCTATCCTGTCCGGTGGTGCCAACCTCAATATTGCGGGAAAACGATGCTAACATACTTGTTATTCGTTCTAGGTTTCCCCCTCCTCATTGGAGGCGCGCACTTTCTTGTTGAAGGCTCGGCTGCGATAGCCCGCCGGATGCGCATCTCTGACCTCATCATCGGCCTCACGGTCGTCTCTCTAGGAACCTCCGCTCCCGAGCTCGTCATCTCGTTGCTCTCGAGCATCTCCGGAGCCAACGACTTGGCCTTGGGCAATATCATCGGCTCGAATATCTCGAACACCCTGCTGATTCTCGGCGCGGCCGCTTTGATCCGACCGCTCGTGATTCAGCGCAACACCCTTTACAAAGAGATTCCCTTCATGCTCTTTGCCACGCTGCTGCTCGGCGTGATGGTCAACGATGAGTTCCTCGCCAGCGCGAGCCCGGGTGGCCCGGAACTCGGAAGAGGCGACGGGCTCATCCTTCTCATATTTTTCTCCGTATTTTCGTACTACCTCTTTTCTGTGACACGCAAGGAGAAGGAACTGCCGCCGGTGGAGATTCCCCACCAACGAGCACTCTCCTGGGGCCCTGCCTTGCTGATGGTCAGCGGGGGCGTTGTCGGGTTGGCCATCGGAGGCCACTGGATTGTCGACGGAGCCGTCCTCCTCGCCCGTCAGGCCGGCTTGAGTGAGGCGATGATCGGCTTAACCGTCCTCGCAGTCGGATCGTCTTTACCCGAACTCGCGGCCGGCGCAATGGCGGCCTACCGGGGCAATTCGGACATCGCCATAGGCAACGTCGTCGGATCGAATATCGTTAACATCCTCTGGATCCTCGGCCTGGCAGCGACGATCACGCCCATCGGCTTCAATCGCATGCTCAATCTCGACCTTGTGATCTTGATCGCGGTAACCCTCGCGCTGTTCATGCTCATCTTCGTCGGACGCCATCTGCGTCTTGGACGCATCGAGGGGGGGCTTGGCCTCGCTGCCTACGCAACCTACATCATCATGATCATCATCCGCGGCTGAACGACCTTCCTAGGATGTGACTGGGACCGACGATCGCTTGTCACAAGCGCAGGTAGCTGCGTTTTCTCCTTGACGCAAAGGTCTCATGAATTGTCTGGGGCAAGACACTAGATTTGATGGTAGCTGAGAGCAGCTCGTTTCCGCTCGCACGCGGGCTGTACGCACAGGAGTGAAACAGGTGCTCATCCGATACTTCTCGAGAACGCTGCTGATTGTTCTCATTTGTGGTTTCTCATTCGAGATCTGGGCCCAGACACATCTGCTCAACACCACGCAGCTCAACCCGACGCTGAACGTGCCCCGCTGGAAGATCTACGCCAACCCAGCCAATCCCTACGAACTGTGGCTGATCATCGCCGATGATCACGACCAGTTCTTCAAGTCAGATGATGCCGGGGCAAGCTGGACCGCATTCGATGACACGGCAGCGAATACCTACGACACGATCCACGGGGGCGAGCTCTACCCCTGGATCAACTACCACACGACGCTGACAGGGCATGGAACACATTTATGGGCCAGTCATCCCCATGGCACGCATCTCTATTTGCATGAGATCAACCCTCCAGGGGAGGTGTCCGCCGATCTTGGGCTTCCCGAGGAGATTCTCACTGATCCAGGTCTCAAGAAGCGCTCCAACATCGTCGCCACCTCCGACGAACTCTTCGTCATCACGCGCACGACCAACAACGCTGCGGGTAACGTGCGCTACTTCCGTTTCCGTCATGACGGAAGCCTCCTGGGAAGCGGCTGGGTCGAGAATCTCTCGGATGCGAACGTCCGCATCGGATCGACTCTCGACAGTCAGGGCGTGCCCGTTGTTGCCATCTGGTCCGATGGAGCCCGGATCGAGTACTACCGCTGGAATGGCAGTGCCTTCACCAAACCGGTGGACAGCACGGTCTGGAACTCGGGTGACCCAACAACTGGCTGCTCGAACAGCGCGCTGACTCGCGAGTTCGCCCTGACCGTCGCGGCAGACAACATGCTCCACGTCGTCTGGTCTTGCACCGGACAAAGCGTCGAACATGCCTTCAAACGAATGGGGGCGAGCGGGAGTTGGAGCTACGACAAGGTCATCGATCACCCTCAGCAGGATAACTTCCAGTTCCGCGCGGCACTGACCCATCGCGGTGCCGACGTGTGGATGTTCGTCTCGCTCGATCTGAACAACAACAGAACGCAGTCCAACATCTGGTTCCGCCGCTGGGATGGCAGCAGCTCGAGTTGGACGGCAGCACAGCAGCTCACCTTCGACAACGCGGAGAACCGGCAACCAAACACCCTCTGGGAAATCCCCGCGGGATCGCCCTCCATTCCTTTCATGTACTGGAAGGGACGCAGCGCCGTCTACACGGATCGTCTGAAGATCGGCGGTGCTGGCTCTGTACCCACCGGCGGAGCAGTGGGGGAGGGGCTGCGCGTTGAGAAGGTGAGCGGAGGCGAAATCAAGCTCTCCTGGGGTGCGTCCTGCCTCGCGGCCGACAGCGATTACGGTGTCTATGAGGGGAGGATCGGCGATTTCAGTTCCCACCTACCCCTCAACTGCTCCACCCTTGGCGCACTAAGCGAGACGCTGACACCAGGTTCTGGGAACGTGTATTTTCTCGTCGTTCCCCAGGCGGACCCCCGAGAAGGCAGCTACGGGATCGCCAGCGATGGCCGTATCCGCCCCGCCTCGTCAGCCGCCTGCCTAGAGCAGGAGTGGATCCGCTGCCCCTGAGAGCATTCACCCTGGAAACCCTCACCAAAAAAGCTGCAATTCAGTCATCTTGCCGTACACTCGCAACGGGTTGAAACGAGGGCGGGCAGGAAGTGATGGGTTGTTCATCTCCAGGAGTTGGCTGCCGTGCTATCCCGCTTTTGTCTCAGGTTCACTGTACTTGTCTCTGTTCTTGCGCTCCTGTCGCTTAGCACGGCGGAGAGCTTGCTTTTGAGCACCTCCTCCGCGAATCCCACCCTCAACATTCCTCGCTGGAAGATGTACGCCAAC
>CAYSMT010000026.1:0-12995 GCA_964432135.1 uncultured Acidobacteriota bacterium | reverse complement strand
CTCCTGGGGTAAAATCCCTTCACCGCCAAACTGGCGAGAATCAAATGAGGATGACATGTCCATGAGTATGCGCCGCTTCGTCCACGCCTTCACCATCACCTTTTTGGTCACTGTCCTCGCGTTGCTTTTCGGCCCGCTCGCCTTGGCCCACGAGGGACACCATCACGACCATGGCAAGTCTTATGGCCAGGGGCTGACCGGCGAAGACACCATCGCGATCTCTGAGCTGCTCGCACATCCGGACAAGTACATCGACAAGACGGTCCGGGTCGAGGGTACGGTAACCGGAGTGTGCGAGAAGCGTGGCTGCTGGATGTCCATCGCCTCGGACAAGGAGTTCGAGTCCCTGCGTATCAAAGTCAAGGACGGCGAGATCGTCTTCCCCGCGAACGCCAAAGGTAAACGAGCCATCGCGGAGGGAACCTTCATGAAGATCGAGCTGACCCTCGAGCAGACGATTCGGCGCGCCAAGCACCACGCCGAGGAGCACGGCGAGAGCTTTGATCCGGCATCGATCACCGCCCCGGAGAGCTTCTTCCAGATCGCGGGAACGGGCGCGATCATCTTCGACTGAGGCTCATCGGCGCGGCTCGTGGGCGAGAGGAGAGCGGCACGCCGGGGCTTTCCCTGGCGGCGGTGGAACAATATCCTCCACCGCGACCTGGGCTACTTTGCCGTGGCGTTGACTTTGGTTTACGCCATCTCCGGCATCGCAGTCAACCACACCCACGAGTGGAATCCGAACTATCGAATCACTCACGAGACGCGGCGTTTCGCTCCCATCGCCATCAGCGATCGGGGGGTGATGGTCGCCCAGCTCGTCGAGCGCCTCGGGCTTCCTGAACCACGCAGCACGTTCCGCCCCTCCCCAGAGAAGGTGCAGCTCTTCTATGACGGCTGGAGCGTTGAAGCGGACGCGGCCCAAGGTCGCGCGGTCATCGAGAGAGTGCGCGAGCGAGCCCTGCTGCACGACATGAACTTCCTGCATCTCAACCACGGCAAAGGCACCTGGACTTGGGTCGCCGATGCCTATGCGCTGCTCCTCGTTCTGCTGGCCGTCACCGGTTTATTCGTGCTGCGCGGTCGCCAGGGCCTGTTCGGACGCGGAAAGTGGTTCCTGCTCGCGGGCCTGTGCGTGCCACTGGTCTTTCTCGTCTTGCAAAAGTACCTCGCCTGAACCACGAAACGCTACGCATCGATCCTATGGAAGAACCGCCACCCCAGGGTCACCCGGCTCAGTGAGGTGCTTTGCGCAAGCGTTCGGGGCCGTAGGGATGAAGCTGCCGCACGAGCAAGCCGTCGAGGCTGCGCCAACCGTCGCGCAAATCGTCACGCCAGCCGTGGCGAATGCGATCGAGCACGAGGGCCAGCGCAAAACCGGAGAGTTCAGGGGTGTAGTACTCGACCCTGCCCTGTGCGACTTCAGCGAGCTCGGCGATGAGTTTTTCGCGTAGACGCGGCGCCATGGCATAAGCGAAGTCCGGGTCGTGGATTCGCATCTCCTCGCCAAGCTGGTAAGACGCATGACGACCGAGCAACGCGGCCTGGTAGGCCGTGTAGATGCCGAGTCCCTGTTGCAACTCATCGTGCCTTAACCGCGCCAGCTCAGCCGAGTCCATCACGGCGACCCGACGAAAACGCCGCCGAGCTGCCTCGGCGGCATGGTGACGGGCATCCTTGGCACTCGCGGCCTCGAGGGCGGCGTGCAACGCGCGGGCTTCTTCCTGGCGAAGGCTCCGCAATGCTTGAAGAGCCCAGGTCTCGGGTACCCGGGGACCCACGTCATCAAATGCCGGGGGCGCAGGCAAGACCGTCGCAGACCACGCGCGGAAGGCCCCGGCGACACGCCGGAGGATCAATGCCTCGTTGGCGTCGCGCCGCCCGCCAAGCACGACCCCTGATAACAGCGCCGATTCGGGCGCGGCGTCGGGCGAGACGAAAGCGGAGCCGGTCGCCGCCCAACCGGGCCAGATGGGATCAAGCGCCCGCACGAGCCGGCCGGCCTCCTCGGCGCAAGCCACTTGGCCTTCGTGCCCACCTCGGACAAGCGGCGGATCCTCGGCAAGCGAGACGGCTCCGACAACGAACGCTCCCGCCAGAGCGAGATCAAGCAACAGCCATGTGGCGCCCCGGCGAGACCCTACACGCAACGGCCTTCCTCCTTGGGCATCCGCGGGCAGCCTCGGACGCCTCATCATCGTATATCAGTGACGGCCTTGACTGCCTCCTGGAGAGTTTCATGATCCACCCCGCTTCGACTCTGCTCTGCTCTTGCACCCTTGTTTTCGCCGGTGTGTCCTCCCTCTTCGCGGCGGATCCGCCCACCAACGTGAAGCTCAACAGCGACGGAACGAGTCAGTTACACAACGAGGAGCAGATCGCCGTCAACCCAACCCAAGGCAAGAATGTCGTCGCCGTCTGGCGGGACTTCCGCCTCGGCTATCGGCGGGTGGGGGTCGGCGTCTCCCATGACGGAGGAGCGAGTTGGTCCGACAGCCTGCTCTCAGACTCCGCCTACCCTCGCGCCTCGGACCCGGGGATCTGCGCTGACGCGGAGGGCAACTTCTACGCGCACGTTCTGTCTTTGAACAACTCCGGAGGAATCGCCGGCGTCGCGATCTCCGTCTTCAAATCCACTGATGGTGGCGACCATTGGTCCGCTCCGGTCGATGCGGTGACCTCCTCTTTCGGCGGGCTGGACAAGCAAATGATCGCCTGCGACCGCAGCGGTGGCCCGACGAGCGGCTATCTTCATCTCGCTTGGTACAACATCATCGGCGGTATCCGAACGACCTGCTCCATCGACGGCGGCGCCTCTTTTCCAGGCCGTGCGCCAGGTCAGCGACGGCGGTTCGGTGCAATGGCCCCAACCCGCGATCGGCCCGAACGGACGGGTCTACATCGGCTGGCTCAACATGGGCGGGGAGCTCAAGTTCGACCGCTCGAGTGATGCGGGGCAGCGCTGGGGCACCGACAAGACGATCACGACCCTTCTGATCACCAACGAGCCCATCAACGGTGGCATCGATGTCCTTTCCTACCCGGCGATGCAGGTCGACTTGAGCACTGGAGATCGGCGCGGAACGATTTATGTCGCCTATCTCGACCGACGCAAGGCCGCGGGAGACACAGACATCTTCTTGCGCCGGTCGGTGGATGAGGGCGAGAGTTGGTCCGACCCGCTGCGCGTCAACGACGACGCGCTCGACAACGGTGCCGATCAATTTCATCCCTGGCTGGTCGTCGACGAAAAGGGCGTGGTCAATATCCTCTGGCTCGATCGTCGAGACGATCCCAACAATCTCGCGTGGCATGCCTACATGGCGCGCTCTTTCGACGGAGGAAATACTTTCACACCCAACCTGCGTAGCAGCAGCGCCCCTTCAAGCCCCAGTGCTGGCCAGACGATCGCGTCGGGCATGATCGGCGAATACATCGGCATCGACTCGCTCGATGGCGATCTCTACACCGTCTGGACTGACACTCGCGATGGCCAGCAAGACGTCGACTACGCCACAGTCGCCAAGCTGGATTCCGACGAAGACGGTGCGATCGACACGGAGGACAACTGCCCGACATTGGCCAATCGTCTCCAACGTGACGGCGACGGCGATGGCATCGGCAATCTCTGTGACGACGACGCCGATGGTGATGGCTTGGCTAACGGCGTCGATCCCAACGACGATGGCGACGGCCTCGTCGACGAAAGCGACTGCGCCCCCCTCGACAAGTTCGTCTTCGCTCGTCCGGAGCAGGCCGACGGACTCCGCTTCGCGGCAGACGCGAAGACTTTGAGCTGGGGCGAAGACCCCAGCCATTCCGCGACCTCTCAGCGCCTCGATCGCGGTGGGATTCCCGCGAGCGGCTGGAACGACGACAACCACGCCTGTCTCGCCGCGCATCTCCCGAACAGCACCGCGAACGACGCGGAACGCCCGTCTATCGGGGATGCGTTCTACTACTTGGCGCTGCGCGTGAACTGCTTCGGGACCGGACCTGCCGGACCCGGACGTTCAGAGGGCAGCGCCTGCCCCTGACCCGAGCGTTTCAGAACACGTACTTGACGCGCGGATCGGCTCCAAGCTCAGAGGAGAGCGCGTCCATCTGCTCACGGCTGCGGGCGAGAAAACGGACACTCACGCACAGATAAGCCCCCTGCCTGCTCGGTCGCGCGGAGATCTCGCCCCGGTCGACGGCGGGCAGATGGCTCTCCAAGGTTTCACGCACGAAGGCCTCGAAGCCCTCCACGTCGCGGCCGATCACCTTGATGCCATAGTCGCAGGGAAAGACGAGTCCCTCCTTCGGGGGCGTATCCATGCTCGGATTCTCGCAGCCTGATCAGGTGACGCCAAGTGGAGTTCCCAGCATTCGGGAATCCTCTCATGTCCATTACAGGTCGGCATGTGACTAGATCGCTCACGGGTCTGCCGCTGTCCCAGGGAGCGGCAAGTCGTTGGGAAGGCCCATAAGACAGCGAAACGCCAGCTCCTGGAACATTCGCTCAAGCCCGGGGTCCCCTGTCGATAAGCGAGATCCGAGAGCTGATCCCCGCTACCGATACGGTCCCGGTGCGAACGCTACGCCGCGAGTTGAACGAGGCGGTGGATCGCAGGCTCTTGCTCCGCTCCGGTGAAATGCGTGGCACCCACTATCAACCCGTCAGGAAGCTCAACCGGTAGGTCGTTCGAAGTACGGGCGAATCGCGTTAATCTGCCTGGCATGAATCAAACAAGGGAGCTGCAACCCCAGCGCTGGGAGCTACGCATCGACACGGGAGGCACCTTTACGGACTGTCTCGCGCGCGATCCGGAAGGACAGGAGACACGGATCAAGGTGCTCTCCTCGAGCTGCCTGCGCGGCCAGCTGCTCTCTGTGGAAGGCCCCCGGCGTGTGCGTGTCGCCTGTGCCGTGCCGGGAGGGCTCGCGCTCGCACCGGGTTTTACGCTGCGCGTCTTGCGGACCAACACCCGAGACCAGGAGAGCACGCGGGTGAAAGATGTGACCCTGCTCGCGAGCGATGCAGGCCCAGATCACGACGAAGGCGTGCTCGTCCTCGACGAGGATCTCGACGAAGCCATCACACCCGGCACACCCTGCGAGCTGCGATGCCCTGAGCCCGCACCCCTGCTCGCCGCACGTCTCGTGACCCGCACGCCGCTCGGGCGGGAGCTGCCCCCGATGGAGCTACGTCTGGCCACGACCTGGGGCACCAATGCACTGCTCACTCGCAGCGGCACACGGCCTGTCCTCGTGACGAACGAGGGCTTCGCAGACTTGCCCTTCATCGCTAACCAAACCCGCAGGAAGCTCTTCGTCCTCGCCGATCAGAGAGCGCCAGCACTTCACCAAGGTGTGATCGAGATCTCGGGACGTCTCGATGTCGACGGTCACGAGATTCAGGCTCTCGACCTCGAGCGCGTGCGCAATGCAGCGAAGCGCTTCGTCGCCGCGGGACATCGGAGTGCGGCGCTCGCGCTACTCCATGCGGACCGACACCCGCACCACGAACGCGCCGTGGAGAGAGCGCTGCGCGAAGCTGGCTTCACACAGGTCTCCTCTGCCGCCCGCCTGGCGCCATCGATCCGTCTTCTCCCGCGTCTCGAAACGGCTGTCGTCGACGCCTACCTCGCACCGGTCATCAACACCTACCTCGGGGACATTCGCAAAACGCTTGGCGCGGGAAGGCTGCTCGTCATGACGAGTGCAGGTGGGCTCCTCTCCGCCGACACCTTCCGTCCCAAAGACAGTCTGCTCAGTGGGCCAGCGGGAGGTATTGCTGGCGCAGCCCATGCGGGACGCCGGGCGGGCTTCGACCGCCTGCTGGCCTTCGATATGGGTGGGACGAGCACAGACGTTGCGCGCTACGATGGTGATTTTGAGTACAGCTTCGAACAACAGGTGGGCGACGCCCACCTCGTGGCACCAGCGCTGGCCATCGAGAGCGTCGCGGCAGGCGGCGGCTCGATCTGCCGTTTCGATGGCACGCGGCTGCGGGTCGGCCCCGAAAGCGCCGCCGCACAGCCCGGACCGGCCTGCTACGGAGCTGGAGGACCGCTGACGGTCACCGACCTCAACCTGCTGCTCGGGCGGATTGATGGCACGCGCTTCGAGATCCCGATCGACCGCCAGGCCTCCCAAGACGCCCTGGACGCCGTGCTCGCGCAGCTTGCAGAGGGTCCGCAACCAGCACCCACCCGCGAGGCGCTGCTCGAAGGCCTGCTTGAGCTGGCCAACACGAAGATGGCCAACGCGATTCGGCGCATCTCTCTTCGCGCCGGTTACGACCCGGCCTCCTTCGCACTGCTCGCTTTTGGTGGTGCGGGGCCCCAACACGCCTTCGCCATTGCAGAGCAGCTCGGCATGACAACGGTCATCGTGCCGACTCAACCGGGCCTGCTTAGCGCCGAGGGACTCGACGACGCCCTCATTGAGCGCTTCGCCGGAGAGCAGGTTCTTGCGCCGCTGGCAACGACGCACGCTTCCCTCGAAGAGCGTGTACGTCGCCTCGAGGACGTGGCCTGCACACGCCTTGCCGAGGAAGGCATTCCGAGCGCACAAGCCCAGATCCGCCGGCGTTTCATCGCGCTACGTTTCGCTGGGCAGGATGCCGCCCTCGACATCACCTTCAATGACACCGAGACGATCGCAGCACGTTTTCAAGCCCGATATCGGGAGGTCTTCGGGCATCTCCCCGAAGGCCGCGAGATCGAGGTCGTGACCCTGCGCGTCATCGCCTCGAGCTGCCCAGGCCGGCGCGTTTCCAAGGCGGTAAGCTCTGCTCCGGGTCTTGGCGCAACGCGGAAGATCAGAGCCCGTTTCGCGGGGCGCGAGATCGAGGTCCCGGTCTTCCGGCGGGAGGAGCTCACCCCGGGAGAGATCGTCGTCGGACCTTGCCTGATCGAAGAACGCTACAGTAGCTGCGTCGTCGAAGCCGACTGGAAGATTCGCGTCCATTCCTCGGGCGCGCTTATTGGGCAGCGCCAGCCCTGCCCGGGACGCTCTCATCCTCGAGAGCGTCCCGAGGCCGTGCGCGTCGAGCTGATCTCCCAACGCATCGCACGCATCGCCGGCGAGATGGGAGCCGCTCTCGAGCGCAGCGCCATCTCGACAAACATCAAAGAGCGCCTCGACTTTTCCTGCGCCGTGCTCGACGCCCGGGGAGAGCTGCTCGTCAACGCCCCGCACATTCCCGTCCACCTCGGTTCTCTCGGCCCTTGCGTGCGCAAGGTCATCCGTGTGCTTCCCTTTGAGCCGGGCGATTGTGCCGTGACGAACCACCCCGCCTTTGGAGGCTCGCACCTGCCCGACGTGACGGTCATCTCGCCTGTGCACGATGACGAGGGGCGCGTGATAGCCTACGTCGCCAACCGCGCTCACCACGCCGAGATCGGCGGAACGCTCCCCGGATCGATGCCCCCCATGGCTCGCCACCTCGCGGAGGAGGGCGTCGTCATCAAACCCACGTGGCTCCTACGCCGCGGTGAAGCACGCTGGGAGGCGTTGCGTTCCCTGCTCTCGAGCGGGCCATGGCCGAGCCGAGCTGTCGAGGACAACCTCGCCGACCTGAGCGCCGCCCTGGCAGCGAACCTGCGCGGTGTCGAGGCGCTGCGCGAACTCGTCGACGAGATCGGCCGCGATACCTTCCACGCGCTGTGTGCCCGGCTGAGCGAACGGGCGGAAATGCGCTGCCGGGAGGTGCTCGGCCGCCTGGGAACGATGGCCTGCGAGAGCGTGGAAGAGCTCGACGACGGCACGCAGATGCGCATGAAACTGGAGCTCGACAACGGCGTGCTGACCATAGACTTCGCCGGAAGCTCCGACGTCCACCCGGGCAACCTGAATGCGACACCAGCCATCGTGCGCAGCACCGTGCTCTACGCGCTACGCCTGCTGCTCGACGAGGACCTACCGCTGAACGAGGGACTCCTACGTCCGGTCCGTTTGAAGATTCCTCGAGGCCTTCTCAATCCCTTTTTTCCATCAGATCCGGACGAGGCGCCGGCCGTTGTGGGCGGCAACGTTGAGCTCTCTCAGCGCCTGGTCAATGGCCTCGTGCGCGCTTTTGGCCTCGCTGCCTCGAGCCAAGGCACGATGAACAACCTCGTGCTCGGCGACGCCTCGCGCAGTTACTACGAGACGATCTGTGGCGGATGCGGAGCAGGGCCGAGCTTCGATGGCGCCAGCGCCGTGCATTCCCACATGACGAACACACGCATTACCGACGTTGAGATCCTCGAACAGCGCTACCCCGTTCGCGTAGATCGCTTCGCTCGGCGCGGCAACTCCGGCGGGGAAGGGCGTCACCGCGGCGGGGACGGTGTCGTGCGGGAGCTCACTTTCCTCGCCCCACTTTCGCTATCGCTGCTCACGCAACACCGGGAACGGGGCCCCGCCGGCTTGGCGGGCGGGATGGCGGGGCTCCCGGGCCGCCAGCGCCTCGTCCGCGCCAGAGGAAACACAGAGATCCTTGCCGCCAGTGATACTCGCCAAGTCGGCCCTGGCGATCGCCTGATCATCGAGACTCCGGGCGGGGGGGGTTATGGTCCTCCCGTTGCCCGCCTCCGCCCGGAGAACGGGGCTGAGTCAGGAGATCCGCCTTGCCCTTCGCAGGCTCACGACTGATATTGATCCAGCAGGGTGCCGTTCAATTCAAGAGATGGGTGCGGAGTGCGGTCATGGCCACATCAGCGGTGAGCGAAAATGTCGGAACCCAACGCGTCGAGCGCTGCAAGTACAGCGATTTTCTCGACGAGATGGGCTCGACCTTCGCCAAGCGAGGCTCGGTGGGCGTGCTCTACGTCGACCTCTCACGGCTGCGCTCGGTCGAGCGCATCTACGGGGTCAACGCCCACGAGATGGCCATGGAAAAGGTCGAGAGCGCGGTGCTCCAGATCGTCTCTCCTTATCTCAAGAAGCTGGATCTCATCGCTCGCGGTGAAAGCGACGCGGACTGCTTGCTGGTGTTTTTCTTCCGCCCGCGGGCGGAGCATGACTTCTACCGCCACGACCTGCCCCCCCTCGCGGAGAGGCTATCTCACCATCTGCTCAAGAAGGGCAAGAAACTGGTCTATCCCTATGAGCAAGAGGCGGCCTCCTTCCCGGTCGGCTACGGGCTATCGATCTTCAATCCCAGTGTGCGTGACGGCCGAGGTCTTAGAGGCGCGATCGAGCAAGCGCAGCGTGAAGCGCGCTTGTCGGCCGAAGCAACCTCACTGATTGCTGAGCGAGAGCTGATCCACCTAGTCATCGCCGAGGACATCCGCAGCATTTACGAACCGATCGTCGACCTACGCACCTTCGAGATCTATGGGCATGAAGCCCTCGCGCGAGGCCCCTCGGGAACGGAGTGGGAGTGGCCAACACGGCTGTTCGGCGTCGCCCAAGACGCCAACCTGCTCTTCGAACTCGACGTGCTCTGTCGCCGCGCGGCCATGCGTGGCGCCGTTGGCAAGCGACCTGATGGGCAGAAGCTCTTCGTCAACTGCCTGCCTTCAGCGATCAACGACCCGAGCTTCAACGGAGACGCCCTGAGGCAGACCCTGGAGTCTTGCGGCCTCCAGCCGGAGGATCTCGTGCTCGAGATCTCCGAACGCGAGACGATTGAAAACCACGCGATCTTCCGGCAAGCCCGGGACTACTTCCGCAGCGTAGGTGTCAAGATCGCCCTCGACGATACGGGCTCTGGCTATGCCTCGATGGCCGCTGCGATGGATGTCGCACCGGACATCATCAAAGTCGACCTCTCCCTGGTGCGTACGATCGATATCGATCAAGCCCGCCAAGCCTTGGTGCGCGCATTACAGGAACTCGCCGATAAGCTCGGCGCCGAGGTCGTCGCGGAAGGCATTGAGACGGAAGCCGAGCTAAACACTCTGCGCAATATGGGTATCGCCTACGGCCAAGGCTTCTTTTTCGGCAAGGGCGGAGCTATCCGCCCGGCGATCAAGCTCGAGATCTGATCACCTCCTCTGAGTCACTCATGGAAAGACAATCCGGTAGGCCTCCTCGTTGAAGCCGACGAGGAGGGTCTTGCCTTTGCGGATCGTCGGCGCGCGGAGGCGGCCCGACGGCCCGAGCAGCGCTTTGAGCAGCTCCATTTCGGAGGGGGGCTCTTTTCTCATGTTGAAACGCAGAAGCTTCTTTCCCTTGGCGACGAAGATTTGGTTGACTTTTCCAGCGAGGCCCAGAGCGTCCTCGGGACCGAGCTTGATCTTGTTCGCAATGACCTGCTCACCGACCATATGATCGACATGCGCAAGGAACCCCTGCGCGCGCTGGCAGCTCGTTCACCCGTTGCGATGGTAGTACCAGTCGATCCGATAGGACATCTTGCCTCCGATAACGCGGCCTTCGACCACCGCGGTCTGCTACAGCGCGGCCACCAGATGTGAGAGGGCCTCGCGATATCCTTTGACGCCTTGCCCCTCGACGAAGCCCGCGCAAGCAGGACGAATAACGCTCACCCTCCGCCAGGGCTCCCTCTCGGAGACCCGGGAGAGGTGAACCTCGATGACGGGACGAGCAAAGTCCAGCAACGCATCGTGCAATGCGTAGCTCGTGTGCGTCAAGGCGCCGAAGTTGACGAGCGCTCCCACCGCCTCTTCCGCCTGCTGGAGCGCGTCGATCAGCGCCCCCTCGTGGTTGGACTGGAAAGAACGTAGTGCCCAACCAAGCTCCTCGGCCCAGACGGCAACCTGCCTCTCAAGCTGCTCGAGAGTCAGCGACTCGTAGTGCCGGACGTCTCTTCTTCCGAGCCAGTTGAGGTTCGGACCGTGCAGCAAGAGGATCACCTTTCCTCGGTCACCCTCGGGACGACTCATCGAAGCTCTTCGCGCACCGGCGCCTCCTCAGCTCCCGTTCACCACACCGCGAGCTCCGCGGCGACCTCCTCCGGCGGGACGGCTTGCACACGCACCGTACCCGCGCGATGCGGAAGAACCCACAGATTCTCTCCCCCGCGCCGCTTCTTGTCATGACGCAGCAGGTCGAGCAGCTCCTGCCGCTCGTCTCCCGCAAGATGCGGCAACGCCACCGGCAGGCCGAGGCGGGCCAGCAGCTCTTCGAGACGCTCCACGAGGTCCGGCTCCTCGAGCTCACCCCGACTGCGAGCAAGACGTGCCGCGAAGACCAGACCCGTGGCAACGGCATCTCCGTGGCGGAGCGGCCGGCCCCGCCGCCCACGCAAGGTCTCGAGGGCGTGACCGAGAGTGTGCCCCAAGTTGAGCTGGCGGCGCTCGCCGGACTCGTCGAGGTCGCGCGCAATAATCCGCAGCTTGACCCGCGCGGCACGACGCGTAACCTCCTCGAGCAGCGGCAAGGACCGCATAAAGAGATCATCTGCGCGGCTTTCGATCAAATCGATGAGCTTCGGATCCGCGATCAGAGCGCTTTTGATCGCCTCGCTCAAGCCGCAGCGCAAGTCGTCCTCGGCAAGGCTGAGCAGGAATAGTACGTCGAGATGAACCTGCTGCGGCAGACGAATCGTGCCCACAACGTTTTTTGCTCCCGCGAGGTTGATGCCGTTCTTGCCGCCAAGACCAGCGTCGACCTGAGCAAGCAGGGTCGTGGGTAACAGCGCGCAGTCGAGGCCACGCTTGAAGGTCTGGGCGAGCAAGCCGCCGAGATCCATCAACGTCCCGCCCCCTGTCACCCAGAGCGGGACGTCCTTGTCGACGCCCGCGGCGAGTAGCTCCTCCCAGGCGCCCACCAAGCTCTCCGGCGTCTTCGCATCCTCGCCCCCGATGCGCTCGAGGCACAGGAGTTGTCCTCCCGCGAGGGCCCGCAACTCGGGAATGAGCAGATCGCGATGGACAGCGGGCAGCGTACTGTCCCAGAGCAACGTCGCCCGCGCCGACGGCGGAAAGGGCAGCCCCCCTCTCCCGAAGGACACGCTACCTGAGGCGAAGCGTTCACCCGAGAGCATCTCGGAATGGGCCTCCCAGGGCCCTCCGGAGGCGTAGAGTCGGCGCAGCAGCTCGAGGGCAACACCAGGAAGATCACGCACCGCCGTGTCGATCCGCAGAAGTGCTTCCTCATAGCCCGCCACCCGCTCGCATCGGATCTGCTCGAGACGCGCGAGGGGATCGACCGCCGAGGTGAGCAGCGGACGCGCGGCGCGCGCCTGCGGGGTAAGACGTGCGAGCAAGCCCTCGGCTGGCGCGTCAAGATGCACGAGGGTCGCGCGCGCGGAAACAGCCTCGGCCAAGCCCGGCTCCACAAGGCTTCCACCCCCAAGTGCGAGAACGCGCGTCTCGATGGCGGAATCGGCCATCCAGGCGTGCAAAGCCCGCGTCTCAGCGCGGCGGAAGCGCTCCTCCCCACGCTCAAACAGACGCTGGATGGAAATCCCCTCCCGGGCCTCGACGAGCTCGTCGAGGTCATCGAAACGGGCACCAAGCCAACGAGCGACCAGGCGCCCGACGCTCGACTTGCCCGCGCCCATCGGGCCTGTCAGGACGAGTTCCCTGGCAACAGAGCTCATCTGCGTCGCCTGCCATCCCAGCAAGGCAGGCGCGCACGGTAAGCCGCCACCGCAGCGGTGAAGTCCTCCAACGCGTCACCACCAAACTTCTCGACCAACGCCTCGGCGATGACCAATGCGCCCATGGCCTCCGCAACAACGCCTGCCGCCGGCAGGACGACCCTGTCCGAGCGGATGTAGCGGCCCGAGACAGCACGGCCTGTGTCGAGATCGACGGTCGGGATGGGTCGTCGCTGGGTGGGAATGGGCTTGAGAATCAACTCGGCGGTGATCGTCTCGCCGTTGCTGACGCCGCCCTCGAGTCCCCCCGCGTAGTTGCTCGTTCTCACAAGCCGCCCGGAGCGGATCATGATGGGATCCTGCGCATCGCGGCCGAAGCGCATCGCGACCTTGGCCGCATCTCCGAGCTCGACGCCCTTGACCGAGGGGATCGACATGAGCGCTTGCGCCAGCCTCGCAGCGAGGCGGCGATCCCACTGGGAGTAGCTCCCGAGACCAGGAGGAACACCCCATG
>CAYSMT010000025.1:0-13166 GCA_964432135.1 uncultured Acidobacteriota bacterium | reverse complement strand
AGCTCCGGACGCTGGCGCAAGGCCTCACGTACAAGCCCCGCCGCGTGGCGATCCCCGGAGGCCTCTCCAGCGACGATCATGATGCGCGCTCCGCTCACGACAAGCGCCTACCGATGGAGAGATCCGCGGCGTGTTCGGCAGCGAAGGCCTCGAGCTCGCACAACGCACGCTCGAGACGCGTGCAACCGGCTTCAACGGACTCTTCGCGCGCGATGCGGATCGCTTCGCCGTAGACCATCAACACGCGCGAGAAGGGCTTTGGAATCACGAAACGATCCCAGGTGTTCAAACGCCAGGCCCGCGAGACACCGATGGCCACGGGCACGATCGGGGCCTGCGCGAGACGCGCCGCGGCGATCGTACCCGGTTGAACCCGCCGCGAAGGGCCCTTCGGACCGTCCGGCGTGAAGCCGATGTCCGAGCCACGGCGAAGCTCGCGGATCATCTCCCGCAGCGCCGCAGAACCACCACGAGTCGATGAGCCCCGCGAAGACGGAAAACCGAAGCGTTCGACGATACTCGCAATGAGCTCGCCATCCCGGTGCCGGGAGATGAGGAAGAGTAGCCGCGGGCCCACGTAGCTATAGACCATCAGCAAGAGATGAGCATGCCAGAAGACGTGAATGTAACGCGTATCATCACGAGCAAAGCGTTCGACGAGCTCCCGCCCATGGACCCGTAGCCGAACGCTGCGACGAATCAGGCGGATCAAGAACGCACCGACGCGCGGGAGGAGCCAGCGCCGGAACCAGGGGGTCGTATGAGGACACACCGTTTGCGGAAGAACATCACTCATGCTGGCGGGCCCCTCGCCTTCGATCTCCTCTGTCGGGTGGCGGCTCACGGCGCCGGAGGAGCCACCGCCTTGGCTTCGCACAGGCCCATCAGCTTGTCGTCGGGCACGTCGGCCAAGTCGAAGGTCACAGATTGCGTTCCGGGCGGAAGGTCGAAACGCTGACTGATCTCGAGGGTGCCACCAACATCGGCGATGCCTTCGATGTCCAACTCAACCCGCTGGCGACCGAGCTCGACAGGCGCCTCCTCCGATCCACCTTCGAAGACGACATCGATGGTCAAACACTCGAGTGCAAGCGGAGAACCCTCTTCCTTGACTCGAATGGCGAGAATGCCGAGCTGTGAGCTTTCTCCAGGCGATGAACTCTCCGGAATGACATCAACCGAAGGAGATGTCTTGCTATCGGCATGGCCTGCCGGCTTCTCTCCTTGCCCTTGAGCAGCGGGCTCAGCACGGCGCTCCCAGGTGTTGAGCGCCATCAGCTCGACCTGATGCGCCGCACGAGCCTGCTTGAGCTGCTCGACGGGATTCGGCGGCGCGCAAGCCGCGCACGAGAGCAAAGCCGAGACCGCAAGCAGGGTCACAAAGCTCGAATGGGTCATCATCGCCTCCTCCTCCCGGCGGCTGCCGGAAAACTCATTCTCCCCTCATTGCCGCCGCTGCGCGAGCCTTTCGTGTCCCTCGCGATCCCCGAAACGACGTGATCGGTGTGCCCAGGCCGCGAGACCGCGCAGAGCGGTGTAGGGCCGGTCGATCATCAAAAAGGCATAGAGCAATTGCCAGCGGCGTTGCTGCCAGCGGCTGAGCAGCCCCAGAGGCTCGCGACTGGCGAAGCAGCGACCCAGAGCGCGGGCGCGCAACTGCCGCCTCCCCCAAGCGACCCACTCCGCCGCAACAACCCCGGGAAAGACCTTTTCGACCTGGCGGCAGCTCAACGCCAGCGGGATCGACATGCCCCAGGCTCGGGCTCGCGCCGTGCTCTCCCCGAGGGGCGGGCGCGTAAGATGCACCAAGGCAAGATCGTGAATCCAGATCAACTTTGGCTGGAAGGTGTGATAGGCATGGTGGAGCACCTGGTGCAACAGGAGGTCAGGAAGAGAGAAGACGCGATAGCTCCGCTCTCCCTTCACGGCCTCCCGCGCGCGCGCGAACAATCCCTCGAGGTCCGGCCGATGCCGCTCCTGGGCGATTGACCAGTGCATCTCGACGGACACGGCGCCGGCACCCGGAGCGGTGGTGGGCAAGTTGTAGTAGGCCTCTCGCCAAAAAGCACGGTCGCGCGCATCAGGAAGCCCAAAGCCAGCGGCAGCGAGGGCATCGAGTGCCGGAGCAAGAGCCGTCTCGCGAACCAGCAGATCGACATCGCTCATCGGGCGCAGGACCCCCTCCCGGTAGAGGGTCATCCCGAGCGCCGCACCCTTGAGCAAAATCGACTCGATCCCTGCGCCAGCAAGGGTAGCCACCGCGACCCCCATCGCCCGATCGAGAGCGGCGCGCTCACGCTGGTCGTGCATCACTAGGCGTTGGAGGCGCAAGCGCGCCTCATCACCGAGGCTTTTTATGAGACCAGCACTCTCGAGGGCGCGGGCTACGAGACCAGCGACGCGGTGGCGCGGCAGCAGGTCGAGCCAAACCGTGGCGTCCTGTCCTCCCGCAACCAGCGCCTCGGGCGCGGGTCTCGTGGGGTGAATCGCCGCCGCGAGATGCGCGGCAACCTTGCGCCCTGCTTCGCTGGAGTCCATAGCACGGATTATCCCGTATTCTCCGAGCCCAAAGTAGCTAACAAAAAACGCCAGCCACCTTTTTGCAGCTACTGGCGCGTACTCGGCGGCACCTCCCAGGTGGCCTCGGCGCGGCCCGCCAGGCCACGCAGCACACCCGCCGCTGCCGCTAGATTGATGACGAGCAAGTAGAGCGGCACACGGAAGACGCGAGCCACGGGACGCGGCCAGGAGATCAGACCCAACGGTGCCAGAAGGAGGGGGAGGAGCACGAGGCCAGCAGCCAGCGCCCCGAAGCGAGAGCCCGCCAAGGTTGCAACAAGACCAAGAATCAGGGCATCGGCAGCCATGAAAGGAACCGCATAGCGTAGAAGCTTGTGGGAGAAGTACGCCCAGGCCGTCCGGGCCGGCAAACGGCCGAGGCCAAGCCACGCGGCGCAGGAAACCTGCTGGGCGATGATGCGCACCTTGCGCTCATATTCCTCTCGGTGGCTCGCAGCGGCGCGCTCATAGGCCACGGCTCCAGGCGCAACAACGGTACGAAAACCGGCGCAAGCCGCCAGCAAGGGCTCGGCGGCATCGCCAGCGACGCTCTCGGGCAGCTCCTGCCATAGCTCGGCGCGCAACGCGTAGACACCACCATTTGCAACGGCAAGCAGGCCACGGGAGGCCTCAACGTGTTTGGTCCAGGTCTCGTAGCGCCAGTAGAGCCCCTCCCCCGAGGCAACGACGGGGTCGTCGCCGTTTGTGAAACAGACCTCTCCGATCGCGACGCCCACGCCCGGATCGTCGAAAGCCCGCACGAGGGCCTGCAACACGAGGGGCGCGAAAACGACGTTGGCGTCGGTCTGGACAAATATCTCGCCGGTCGCCGCCCGGCCAAGGCGGTTGATACCGGCCGTCTTTCCGCGCCGCGTTGCCTGCCGTAGCAGCCGCACCCGAGGGTCGTCAAAGGCCCGCACAGCCTCGTCCGTGCCATCATCGCTCGCGTCCGAGACGACAAGAATCTCGAGGCGGTCTTCCGGGTAGTCCTGAGAGAGCAGATTCTCGACCCGGCGACGGATCACGGACACCTCGTTGCGGGCTGCGATGAGGACACTGATCCGCGGCCAGTGCTCGCGCAACGGCGGAATCCAGCGCGGACGCAGCGGGCGTACCAACCAGCGCGCGGCAGCGGGATAGCCGAGATAGGCGTACAAGCACAGTCCCAGCAGAGCCAGCGCAATGCCGGCCAGACACTCAGCCCAGATGGGTCCCTCCGCAAACATGAGGAGGAATCTACTCTCGCGGACCGAGAACCGCATCTGCGCGCCCGGGGCGAGGGCGAGAGCGCCCATAGACCTCCAGGACGGCCCGCGATATAACACTCAGACTCGCACACCGGCACGGCCGGGAAAGGGGTCGCTCGATGCAGGGGAACGGACTCGCTCGTCGCTTGGCGCTGGCCATCGCCTGCCTACTCGCGATTCTCGCCCCAATCCCCTTCGGTGCCACCCATCCGATGGCCATTGTGGCCCTCGCCCTCACCCTCGCCACGGCGCTTGGGCTGCTCCTGCTCGGCCGGAACCACCTGCCGCGTCCCCCAACGCGTTTTGCCTGGCTGGCGATCCTGACGATCGCACTCGCCCTGTTTCAACTCGTTCCTCTTCCGGCACCGGTGGTCGAAACCCTCTCGCCTCGCCTCGCGGCGGAAGCCCGGGAATCGCTTGCGTTTCCTGGTGCCGACGCCACGCTCGTTGGGGCCGAGGCCAGCATCGCCCGGCTCGCCGGAGACGAGCGCCCGGAGACGAGTTGGCGCCCGCTGAGCGTCGACCCGGACGGCAGTATCGACGGCACCGAACGCCTAACGATCGCTCTCGCCGCCTTCTTCCTCGGGTTGCTCGCTGTCAGCGACAGCCGGGACCGGCGACTGCTCGTCGGAGCTGTCGCGCTCAGCGCCTTCCTGCAGGCCGTCTACGGGCTCGCAGAGTCACTCTCAGGCAACTTCCATGCGCTCTACTACACGAGAGTGCACTACATCCCGCTTGCCAGCGGCACTTTCATCTGCCCCAATCACTTTGCTGCGCTGCTTTCTCTCGGCCTATTCTGTCTGCTGGGGCTGCTCTCAGAGCTGTGGCTGCGTGGCGAGGATCGCACCTCGGACCGACTCGCCAAGACGGCCCTCGCCGCGACGGCCGCCGGGGTGATCCTCGTGGCGATGATCTGGTCTTCCTCCCGTGCGGGCCTCGCCGCAGCCGCCTTCGGAATCGTCGTCTTTGCAGGCCTCGCGCTTTGGCGCTTTGGCGGTGGGCGCTCACGCATCGTCGGAGCACTGCTCGTTAGTAGTTTACTCGTCGCCCTCGTCTCGGGAGCGATCTGGATCCGTCCGCCCGAACCCCTGGCAAATGACGTCGAAAATGTCGCCATCGACCTCGACGGGCGCCTTAGCATCTGGCGCTCAACAACCGAGATCGTCAAGGCCTTTCCTCTCGTGGGCAGCGGAATCGGTACCTACCGCCACATACACCCCTTTTTCCGTAACCCCACCTTCACCACGCGCACGCGACATTCGCACAACGACTACTACGAGTGGATTTCCGACATGGGCCTTGTCGGTGCACCGCTCTTGCTCGGTTGGCTTACGCTCTTGGTCACGGGCGCCGCAGTCGCGTTACGACGCCAGAGAGGACTCGTGCTGACCATCGCCCTCGGCGCCGCCTTCGCAGCCCTGGCCCTGCACGAGGTGGTCGATTTCTCGTTGCAGCTTTCGGGGGTAGCCGTACCCGCCTTCTTGCTTGCGGGAGCCTGGCTGACACCCCTCGGCTGGGGCCCCCAGCGGCGCACGAGTCGCGACCCGAGGACGTGGCGACGCAGCCTGGTCTTCGTTGCGCTCACCCTCGTCGGCCTCGGTGCGCTCACGCTATGGGGATTGCGCCCACTACCTCCTCGCCCGGAACAATCAGCTTCTGCCCTCACCGAAAGCGGCCATCTCCGACGCTGGGCCAGGGGCGTCGTCGACGACATCATCAGCACTTGGCAATCCGAAGGTCGGATTGACATCGCCGACGCCAACAATGCGGCGCAGCCGCTCGGAGCGGCGTTGCTTTCCTTGCAAAAGGGCTGTCAGCGTGCACCGCTGCGAGGAGAGCTGCGGCTGAGTCTATGGCTTGCGACCCAGTCCCTGGCCGCACTGCACCCCCCAGAAGAGCGGCTCGGGCAGGAACTCTCACAGCTTTCTGACTACTACTTGCACCGAGCCGAGGAGCTGGCACCTTACGACCGCCAACGCCAGCTCAAACTGATCCGTACCTGGCTCCTGGCCGGCAAGCCGAGCGAAGCGCGTCGCATCTCCCGAAAACTCTTGGCCATGGATCCGTACAAGGCCGACGAAGTCTACGAACTCCTCGGGGGAGACAGCCTGGATCTCGCGGACCTAATGGAGGCGACACCCAACCAAGCCGGTGCCGCGCTGCGTCTCGCACGCTACCTCGCCGGAAAACGCCGAGATCAGGTCGGAGCGCAGATTGTCCTCGAACGCGCTCTCGCTCGCGACCCCGATAATTGGAGCCTTCGCGTCCATGGCGCGCTGCGCCTCGACCACCGCGGGCGCTTTACAGAAGCGCTCGCGCTGCTCGACGAAGGGCCGGCGCCGGGACCGATTGAGGAGGCCGACCAGCGCAGCGCCGTATGGGCCCGAGCGCTGGCCCACGCTGGTCTCGGTGAGATCGACCGTCTCGACAGTCTCCTCCCGAAGCTCAAGCAATGGGGCTTCTCTTCGTCCGAAACGGCCTACCTGCGCGGCAGGACCTTCGTTGCGGCTGGACGGCCGGAAGAAGCGATTGAACCATTTATGGCCAGCCTCGACCCGCGCAACACCCCGCTACGCGAAGGCGAGCACTTGCGAGCACTGCTCGAGTTGGGGCGCATCGAGCGCCAGCGCGGGCACTACGACAAGGCGCTAACCTACTTCCGCCAGGTCCGTGAAATCCGTCCGGAGAACCCCCAGGCCTTGGCCTTCTTCCGGGAAATCGAAGCTAAGTTGCCACGTTCGAGATAGGCAACACAGGCGCCAAGCTTCAAGACGCGGAGACCTTGTGACGCTCCTCCGCGTCGGCGTTCCCAGAGGTCTCCTCCTGTTCACGACGCTCGGCGGCCTTCTGGTAGTAGCCCTTGCGATAGTGGTAATAGCGGTAGTAATTCCCTGAGCGCTCCTCGCCAACCTCGCCGTTGAGTACGACACCCAGGAAACGCGCCTTGACCTTACGCAGCGATTCCATGGCCTGGCGCACGGCATCCTTTGGCGTTGACAGAGCACGCACAACGAAGATCGTACCTTCAGTTGCCGGAACAACGTTGAAGGAATCTGCAAAGACGAGCACCGGTGGCGTGTCGACAATCACGAACTCGAAGTCGAGGCGATCATTCAAATCGGTGATCAGAGCCTGGAGGCGCTCGCGATCCAAGAGCGTCGCCGGATCTGGGGGGCAGGGGCCACCGGGGATCAGGCTCAGCTTCTTGTAGGGCGTATCACAGAGCACCTCGTCAACCGTCAATGCCGAAGCCAGCACGTTGGTCAGGCCCCGGTCTTTTGGCGCACGGAAGACACGATGCAAGCGTGGGTGGCGTAAGTCCGCGTCAATGAGCACCGTGCGATGACCGAAAGAAGCCAGCGTGCGACCGAGATTCGCCGCAAGCGTGCTCTTGCCCTCCCCCGGCAAAGCCGAAGTCACCATAACCGAGCGAGGCGGATGATCCGTCTGGGAGAGCAGCAGGGCCGAACGCAGCGCGCGGAAGGACTCCTCAACGTCATGATTCTTCTGCACCGACATCACGGGCGTCGTCCCCGCGCGCTTGCCCTTGCGCTTCGAGAAGGCCAGGCGAGGCTTCTCCGGGGTCTCGACCCGAGGAATCGTCCCGATCAACGGCAACCCCGTCAGCTCGGCGAGCTGGGTACCGCCACGCACCTTGTTGTCCATCGCCTCGGCAAGGAAGGCAGCGCCTACACCGAGAAAGAGTCCGAAGAGCAGCCCCAGCGCGAGATTGAGCTTGACACGTGGAACAACCGGGGACTCCGCGGGACGCGCCTGACCGACGATGACGACTTGACTGCGGAGGATACCTTCCATCCTCTCACTCACCGACACCTCGTCCCGGCGTGCGAGCAAACGCTTGAGGGTCTGTTCTTGAAGCTCGTACTCGCGACGAGCCTTCTCGACGCTTTGCGTCTCGACGTGCCGTTCAGCCGCACTCTCTTGCTCGTGAGCATAGAGCGCAGCGAGATTACTCTCGTTGCGTCGGGCGGCGGAGAGCTGAGCTGCCGCTGTGTCGATGACCTGCTGGAAGAGCTGTTGCTCGACCTCCGCGAGATTGCGCGTCGTCTCCGTCACGGCGGCCTCGAGCTCACGCAAGTGGGGCCAACCCGGACCGACCTTTCCCTCGAGCTCAGCGATCTGGCGCTGCATCGCCGTAATCTGCTCGCGATAGCGTAGGACGAGAGGATTGTTCCGCACACTCTCGATGCCGCTCGGTCCCGCTGCCCGGAAGGCGTGAAGTTGTGCCTCAGCCTTGGCGCGCTGGGCCTTGGCCTCGGTGAGGGTCAGATCAATGCTCTTGAGGCGACTGCTGCCAAGCTCGGACTCACTGGTGGTGAAGGAAACGTTGGCCTGGCTCGTCGCATCTTGTAGCGCCTTCTCACTGGCGGCGAGCTTAGCCTGCGCGTCGCTGATGGCCTCCTTCAAGAACTTCTCTGCCTGTCTTCTCGGCGCCAGACCAACGTCGTTGACGAAGTAGTCTTGATAGGTATGAACCACCGAGTTGACGACCTGTGCCGCAAAGCTCGGTGACGGATCGCGGAAAGAGACCTTGACGACGTTAGAGTACTCGAGTTGCTCTATGGTCAGGCGCTCGCGAATCCAGCGGGCAAGATCTTCGTCGCTCGGCAGATCGGGAACGTTGTCGGAATCACTGCGAGCAAGACGGGCGTAGAGGGCCTGGCGCAGTGGATATCTCTTGTTGTCGAGGGTTCCGATCAACACCTGAGGATCCCGGATCAGCAGGTACTGCGTCTGGTAAAAACGCTGAATCTCAAACTCATTCCAGGCCAGGGGGGTGATGTCCTGCCCTTCGAGCACCTGGGGCGTCGCGCGCTCGATGAGCACGCGAGACGAGGACTCATACAAGGGCGTACGCAAGAAAGTGACGAAGCCGGTCACGATGAAGACATTGGCGGCAATCGCCAGGACCAACCAGCGCCGCTGCCAGAGAATGTCCTGGACGGCCTGGAGGCTCCACTCGCTGTTCGACTGGTCGAGAGACTCTGTCGTCTCGTGCGACTCCATCATGCTCTTCTCTCCGCACACAAAACACTCGCAGGCCGGGAGGGCCCGCACACAGTGGCCAACATACTGCATCGGGGAGGGTTCAGGCAATCGAGCGCGAACGCCCGCGGAGGCCATCACGCCACCACGAGGCACTTCGGAAGGACGCGATAGCCATGACAACCAAGGCAAGACACGTCCTTATGGACCAGAAGGAAGTCCTCGATTCGTCCCTCAAGGCACGAGCGGCTTCATCTCCGCGACGCGTTGACGCGGCGTCACCAGTGTTCCGTTCGGCCCGCGCACGACCAGCAAAGCGTACTCGCCGACGAGGACGAGTGGGCCCGCCACCTGGTCTCCGATCTCCAGTGCCAGCGAGTCCGCCGCCGCCGGGCCACGAATCTCACACAGCGCGGCCGGTCCCGCCTCGCCAGCACGAGCGAGCTCGGCAACCGCCTCCCAACCACCGATGTCATTCCAACCCGCATCTAGGGGTACGCTGGCGACCCGCGTCGCACGTTCCATCAACGCGTAATCAATCGAGGTTCGCTCCGCCTCGTTCCAGGCGTCGCGGTCACCCGTTTCGTGGTAGCGCGCCACTGGCCCGGCGACTCCTGGAGCATGTTCCTCGAGCGCACGCCAGAACGTCTCCGCCTGCCAGACGAAGATGCCCCCATTCCACAGATAACGGTCTTCTCGCAGGAAAACCTCGACCTGAGTAGCATTCGGTTTCTCGATAAAACGCTCGACACAGCGCACGCCGTCAAGCCCAGCAAGATCGCCGCCACAAGCGATATACCCAAACTCGGTCGCCGGCCGGGAAGGCGCGATGCCGAGGGTCACGAGCTGCCCTGCTCGCGCCGCGGCAGCCGCCCTCTCGAGCGCGCGGCCGAAGGCCGCCCTGTCTGCGACGCGCTGATCCGCCGGCAGGATCGCGGTCACCGCTGCAGGATCCTCGTCGAGAATCCGCCGCATCGCCAACGCAATGGCCGGAGCCGTATCCCTCGGCGAGGGCTCGGTCCCGAGCGCACCCGGCCCGAGACGCCGATCTGCGGCCACGAGGACGACGCCGAGACTTGGCGAGGCCTGTACCCGCAGGTGCCCGGGCGCCGTGAGCCCTTCGAGACGATCGATCGTCGCTGAGAGCAAACTCTGACCGCCACCTCCAAGAGGCAACAGCGGCTTGGGCAGCGCCGGCCCCGTCCAAGGCCACAGGCGCTTACCACCGCCCCCGGCAAGGATCACGGCGCGGTCGATCACTGGGTCAGCCATTTGACCGTGCGGCTCAAACCCTCATCCATCCGAACCGTCACCCGGTAGCCGAGCTTCTCCTCGGCCTTGGTGATCGCCGCAAGAGAATGCTGGATGTCGCCGGGCCGCGGTGGTCCGTGCTGGCCTTTGATGTTGGTACCCAGGATGCCATTGAGCTTTTCGACCAGCTCGAGCAGTGAGATGCGCTCTCCGCAAGCGACGTTGTAGGCCTCGCCGCAGGCTTCCTCCGGTGCCTCAGCACCGAGGAGATTCATCTGCACGACGTTATCGATGTAGGTGAAATCCCGGGTCTGCTTACCATCGCCGTTGAGGGTCGGCGTCTTCCCTGCAGCCATCAGTGTCGCGAAGAGCGGGATCACGGCGGAATACTCGGAGTGGGGATCCTGACGAGGACCGAAAACGTTAAAATAGCGTAGGGCAACGGTCTGCAGCCCGTAGAGCTGAGTAAAGACTTTGCAGTAGGTCTCGCCGGCCAGCTTGTCGACACCGTAAGGAGAAAGCGGCTCGGAGGGCATGGTCTCGATCTTCGGCAGGGTTGGCGACTCGCCGTAGAGTGAAGAGGAGGACGCCGCAACGAAGCGTTTGACCCCGAGGTCACGAGCCGCGATGAGCAGGTTAAGCGTCCCATCCTGGTTGACTTGGTGTGAGGTCAGCGGATCGGCCACCGAGCGCGCCACCGATGGAATCGCGGCTTGGTGCAGCACGACATCCATGCCCTCGACAACACGACGCACCGTGTTCGCGTCGCGGATGTCACCCTCGACGAGTTCGAAGGCCCCCCCGCCCACCTTCTTCCAGGAATCGGCCTCGGTGAGGTTCTCTCGCCGACCCGTCGCGAAGTTATCGATGACCCGCACATCGTCGCCCCGCCGCAAACAGGCCTCGACAAGATTCGAACCGATGAATCCTCCACCCCCTGTCACCAATACCTTCATTCCCGACCCTCCTGGCGGACCCGTATGTTTCACCGAGCTCACCGTCCTAGCGACGAAGCGCTTGTATTAGCGCCCAACGGCATCGTAGCTATAACCGCGTCGCTCCACATCCTCACGCTCGTAGATGTTTCGTAAGTCGATCAGCACGGGCCGCACCATCGTGTCCTTGATCCGATCCAGGTCCAGGTTTCGAAACTGATTCCACTCGGTCACGAGAACCAGTGCGTCGGCGCCTTCGCAAGCTTCATACTCGTTGGCGCAAATTTCACCGCGGAAACCGGCGACCCGCGCCGTATCCTGAGCGACGGGATCATAGGCCCGCACGCGAGCCCCCTCATCCACGAGCTGAGCAGCAATCGCCAGCGCGGGCGACTCGCGAACATCATCGGTGTGCGGCTTGAATGCCAAACCCAATAAGGCGACCGTGCATCCCTCGAGGCGGCCACCGAGCGCGCCGCGAATCTTCTCCACCATGCGCTGTGGCCGCTCCGCGTTGACATCCACGGCAGCCTGAATGATCCGCAGGGGCTCTTCAAACTCCTCGGCAGTCGCCAGCACAGCCATGGTGTCCTTGGGGAAACACGAGCCCCCAAAACCCGGCCCGGGATGAAGAAACTTCTTGCCGATGCGCTGATCGAGGCCCATTCCGCGCGCCACAGAGTGCACGTCGGCTCCCACCTTCTCGCATAGATTGGCCATCTCGTTGATGAAGGAAATCTTCACCGCCAGGAAGGCGTTCGAGGCATACTTGATCAGCTCGGAGGCCCGCCGTCGCGTGTGCACGATGGGAGTCTCGATCAGATAGAGCGGCCGGTAGAGATCCTCGAGGATCGCCCGCGCCTGATCGTCTTCGGTCCCAACAACGACGCGGTTCGGACGCATGAAATCTTCGATGGCCGCACCCTCGCGCAGAAACTCCGGATTTGAGGCCACCGAAAAAGGGTACTTCCCGCCCGAGCGCTCGTGGATCAATGCCTCGACCTTATCCCCAGTGCCCACGGGCACGGTCGACTTGATCACAATGACCTTGTAGCCGTTCATCTCCTCGGCGATCGAACCCGCCACCGCAAGTACGGAGCGTAGATCAGCGCGGCCATGAGGATCCTGCGGCGTCCCAACACAGACGAACACAACAAGATTGTCGCGAATGGCAGCGCCAAGATCCGAGGTGAAGTTCAGCCGGCCTGCCTCCACGTTGCGCCGGACGACGACTTCGAGCCCCGGCTCGTAGATCGGGATTTCACCGGTGCGCAAGGAGGCTACCTTGGCCTCGTCGATGTCAACGCAGGTCACCGTCGTTCCGAACTCGGCAAAACAGGCCCCAGACACGAGCCCGACATAGCCGGTGCCGACGACTGCGATGTTCATCTGCCCTCCCCGTAGATCTCGCGATACCAAGCCATGAAACACCGCAACCCTTCTTCAATCTTCACTCGAGGAGCATAACCGAGCTCCTTCTGGGCCCGGGTCACATCTGCGAAGGTCAGCTCCACGTCTCCGGGCTGGAAAGGCTGGCGGTCGATGATCGGCTCCTTACCTACAACCTCGCCAATCATTCGAACAAGCTCGTCGAGGGTGGTCGTTTCCGATTCGCCAAGATTGTAAATGCGATAGCCGCGCGCATGATCCAGAGCCGCGATGACACCGTCGGTAATATCGTCGATGTAGGTGTAGTCCCGGCGAGAGCTACCATCTCCGAACACGGGAATCGACTGCCCAAGGTCGATCATCCGCGTGAACTTGTGGATCGCCATCTCCGGACGCTGACGTGGGCCATAGACCGTAAAAAAGCGCAACCCGATGGCATCCATTCCATAGAGGTGGTGAAAGCTGTGCGCGATGACCTCGCTGGCCTTCTTCGTCGCCGCGTAGGGCGAAACAGGCTGATCAACGGGATCGTCTTCGGCGAAAGGAACCTTTTTGTTCCCCCCGTAGACGCTCGATGAAGACGCGTAGATCACTCGACCGACATCGGCACGCCGCGCCGCCTCGAAGAGGATCGTCGTTCCACGGAGATTGACATCGACGTAGAGTTCCGGCTGTTCGAGCGAAGGCCGAACTCCCGCACGAGCAGCAAGATGCACAACCGCGTTGGGGGATTCTTCACGCAACAAGCCGAGGACGAGATCGGCGTCGCGGATGTCTC
>CAYSMT010000024.1:0-13259 GCA_964432135.1 uncultured Acidobacteriota bacterium | reverse complement strand
GTACCGGGGCGCACAGCGACGCGCTGAGAAGAAAGATCATCGCAATCGTTTTGGCGAAAACAAGTACGAAGATCCCGCGATAACGGAAATGCTCATAGAGGTAGCAGGTCGCCAAGACAATGTGGAAAACACCACCCTGGCGAGGAAAGAAATTCGGGCCAATCTCGGCCCAGCCCGCGAAGCGGGACGCCCATTCGGGAGCAAGGAGCAACATTAGACCGACGACCAGGCTGTGCAATGCAATCAGCAGGATTACCGGTCGTAATAGCCGCCCGGCAAGCGGTCGGCTCATGGGATCTCCTCTTGCCACCACGGCCCGTCTTCGAGGGGAACGCGGCGCCTTTTCGGTGGCACACCAAGGCGTAGCAGCTCCTGCACGACCGCCTCAATCGCAGGCTCCACGGCATCCTGAACCGGCGATGTCAGCCTTGTACCGAGTTCCATGTCCTCTGGAATGACACCGATGAGCACGAACTCCTCAGGCGCAGAATCCATCAGCTCGGCGGCCATCATCGCTTCTCGAATGCCTGGCTGGTGCGGCGTCACCCGTGGCGGCATAGGCCGAGCAAGAAATTCCTTGCGGCGGTAGAGGCGAAGCGTTCCCGCCTCACCTTCCGAGCTGACAGTGTCCACGACAATGACGGCACGCGCGCCATCCAGGTAGGGCAGGAAATCGAGCCCCGGAGTCCCGCCGTCGATGACTTCCACGGAAGGAGGGAAGACGTAACGCGCCTCGAGCAAGTGAACCACATAGGGGCCCAAGGCGTCGTCACGCATGAGCACGTTGCCGACGCCGAGGACCACTACGCGTTGATCATTGGCTTCCTCCTCCATCTAGAGCACGCGAACGGACGAGAGCTGTCGACCCTCGGGATCCAGCGCATGGATCGCGCAGGCGAGGCAGGGATCGAATGAGTGGATCGTCCGCAGTACCTCGAGCGGTTTTTCCGGATCTGCGATCGGATTGCCCAGCAAGGAAGCCTCATAGGGCCCCTTAGCACCCTTCGCGTCCCGTGGACCTGCGTTCCATGTTGAAGGCACGACGCATTGGTAGTTTTCGATCTTCCCATCCCGGATGACGATCCAATGAGAAAGCGTTCCCCGCGGCGCCTCGTGGAAGCCGAAGCCCTGTTGGACGCCCTTCGGGAACACCGGTTTGCGGAAGATCTCCACGTCGCCCGAAGCGATGTTCTCGATCAACAACCCCCAATGCTTCTGGGCAGTCTCGGCGATCACCGCCGCGCGCACGGCGCGGGCCGCATGACGTCCAAGAGTCGAGTGCAACACCCCCGGGCCGAGTCGCTTCCCCGCTACGGCTCCCGCCTTTTCGAGCGCAGCCTTGGCCCAGCGCACGGTCGGCTCGTGACCGGACGCGAATCCCGCAAGCACCTGCGCCAGGGGACCGACCTGCATCGGTTGACCCTTGAAGCGCGGTGCCTTGACCCAGGAATACTTGCCGTTGTAATCGAACTCCGTCGCCTTGGGTATCGTCTCCTCCTCGAAGGGATGACGACTCCAGTCGCCGTCATACCAGGATCGAGCGATCGACTCCGTAACGTTCTCCTTAAAGTACGGATCTTCAAAGTCCTTGAACAAGGTAACGCCGTCAAGCTTACCATCGAAGATCGTTCCACCTGGCATGTCAAACTCGGAACCCTCTTCGTTGGTCGGGAAGTCCGGCACAGAGAGGTAGTTCATCACACCGGCACCGTAGCCAAGCCATTCGGGATACATCCCCCCGATGGCGCAGACGTCCGGCACGTAGACTTGCTGCACGAAGCTCGCCACTTCGTCGAGCAGGCTCTTGACACGGTAGAGCTTTTTCATGTTGAGAGTCGAATCGCTGTCGAGGTTGATCGCATTGGCAACGCCGCCAACGGCAAGGTTCTGGATATTCGGTGTCTTCGAGCCAAGAATCGCCACGACCTGGTTGGCTTTCTTCTGGTAGTCGAGCGCCTGCAGATAGTGAGCCACACCGAGCAGGTTCACCTCGGGCGAAAGATGCATTGCCGGATGCCCCCAGTACCCATTGGTGAAGATACCGAGCTGTCCGCGATCGACAAAGCCCTTGAGCTTATCCTTGACCGCCTGGAACTCCGTGCGCGAGTTGCGCGGCCACGGAGAAAGGGACTGCGCAAGGCGCGCTGTTTTGGCGGGATCTGCCTTGAGAGCCGAGACGACATCTACCCAATCCAACGCCGATAGATGATAGAAATGCACGATGTGATCGTGCAACGAATGCGCTCCGATGATCAGGTTGCGGATGAGCTGCGCGTTCATCGGCACACTCATGCCCAACGCGTTCTCAACGGTACGTACAGAGGCGATGGCATGTACGGTAGTGCACACACCACAGATACGCTGCGTGAATAGCCAGGCCTCACGCGGGTCGCGACCCTTGAGGATGACCTCTATGCCGCGCCACATCTGGCCCGACGACCAGGAGTTCTTGATCGAACCCCCATCGACCTCGACGTCGATGCGCAAATGCCCTTCGATGCGAGTGATCGGATCGACGATGATCTTTCTGCCCATCTTCTCTTCCTCTCTAATGCTCGGAAACAGCGGAATGCCCGCCGGTCAGGATCGGATAGCGTTTGACGATGTAGATGTAGAGCATGATCTCCAGCGAGATAATGCCGAGCGAGATCACGACCTCGGGCAACGACGGGAAGTAACTCCAGCCGGGCCCGGGATTGTAGGCCACGAGGTAGGTGTCAAAGCGGTAGAGGACCCCCGCGGCGATCATCATCAGCGCGGCGTTGAACTGTACCGAAGCGCGAGCCCGGCGAGCCCGCGATGCCAACATGATCATCGGGATCGCGAAGAGCAAGAGCTCAAGCCAGAACATGATCGTGATCCGGCCCAACGATAAGGCCAGACTGAGTTGGCCACGAAAAACGACATCGCCGATCCGCAACAGGAGAAACACGGCCAGCACGGGAACCATAACGCCGGAGAGCGAGGCGAGCATGCCTGTTTCTCTCTGACTGCCGAAAGCCCGGCTCGAGAGGGTCGACTCGATGACAACCATCGCATAGCCCATGCCGAGACAGGAGATGAGAAAAAGCAACGGAAGCATCCCCGTCATCCAAAGCGGGTTGAGCTTCTCGTGCGCGAGCATCATGACCGAACCAAGGGAGGACTGGTGCATCGTAGGCAGCAACAACCCGAGGGCGATGAACCAGATCAACACTTTGTTGAGTACGGGCCGGCCAACCTTTGAAATGCTCTTGAGCAGGCCATCGGGCCCCTCGCTCCACTTCTCCATGAAGGCTGGAGAGAGCTCGATCCAGAGCACGACAATATAGGCCATCACACACAGAGCGACCTCAAGTAACGCAGAGTTGAGATTCCAGAGCTTGAAGAAGATCGGGATCTTCCATAGCTGCCAATAACGGCCAACGTCGACGGCAATCGCAAAACCCGCTAGCGAATAGCCCAGCGCTGAGGTCAGGAGTGCGGGCCGAACGAGCGGGTGGTACTTTCCCTTGTTGAAGACATAGCAAAGCAGGGCAACGGCATAACCGCCACAGGCGAGGGCTGTGCCCGTTACGACATCAAATGCGATCCACACACCCCAGGGATAGGCGTCGTTGAGTCCCGTCGTCGGCCCGAGACCTGCGAGATAGCGCCAACCCAGTGCAAAGACTGAGATGCCGAAGATCAGGGCGAGAAAGCGGTAGAAACCCGATGAGATCGGACCCCCGATGGCACGTGCATGGTGTGTCATGACTCGTCCTCCCCACCCGCCACGCTCTTACGGTTGCGCCAGATCACGACGCCGAGAGCCGCGTAGAGCACTACCGGTGCAACGAAGCCCTGGTAGATCCCGTGCTGAACGGTCTCGGAGAGCGCTGGTGCGGCCTCGTTGCCGAGGGCTGGAAGACCGAGCTTGACGAACTCGACGCCAGCGAGATAGAGCACTTGAGTGCCACCGGCATCTTGCTCCCCATAGATCTTGGGGACATAGCGCTCGGGGCTCTCCACGAGCCTGCGCTTCGCCTCAGCGAGTAGCTCGTCTCGCTTGCCATAGATCACCGCTTGACGTGGGCAGACATCACAACACGCGGGGATCTTTCCTTCAGCAAGCAGATGCCGGCAAAGCTCGCACTTGACGATCTTCGGTGTCGGTGTGTTCCACTCGAACTTCGGTATGTTGAACGGGCAGGCCACTTGGCAGTAGCGACAGCCAACACACTTGTCGATTTCATAGGAGACGATACCGCCCTCACGCTTTTGCAGCGCGCCAATCATGCAGGCGGACACGCAGCCCGGATCGACGCAGTGCATGCACTGGCGCTTGATATAAGACTGCTCGTCCCCTTCGCGGTAGAGCTGGATGATGTTCTTCGTATCTGAGGAAAGACGCTCCGGCGCGTCGTAGAGACCATCTCCGTAGCCCTCTCCCGTCGCAGGAGCGAGATTATTGGCCTCGTGACAGGCGACGACACAGGTCTTGCATCCGATGCAGAGCGTGGCGTCATAGAGCATGCCGACCGCATCCTCGGGCGGCTTGCGCGGCTCTCGGGCGCTCGTGGCCACCGGTGCGAATGCCGCAACGGCTCCGCCAGTGACAAGCCCCTTGAGCACGCCCCTCCGGCTAACGCTCATCAGGACTCCTTTCCCTCGCCGTTATCCTTCGAGGCGAGCTTCTTCGACGCGACGACCCCGGCTCCGATTGCGGCTCCCGCAACTAGCCCGGCGACGCCTGCACCTACCGCGCCGATACTGCTCGACTCGGGATGGATCGCCGGGTAGGTGTCCGGCGGCGTCGGACGATCGATCTCGACGGTGTCGTGCATCGGGACGCGAAAGGCGAGCTTCTGCTCAGTGCAACCGACACAGGGATGACCGAGGCCGATCGGCCAGGCGTCGTCGACATCACCAAAGTTCGCGACCGAGCAGTTGGCGTGGGTCTGCGGCCCCTTGCAGCCAAGGCGATACAGGCAATAGCCCTGCCGGTGCCCTTCGTCGCCGAACTGCTCGGCGAAGCGCCCGGCATCGAAGTGCGCCCGCCGTGGGCAATGTTCGTGAATCGTCTGCCCATAGGCGAAGAGCGGCCGACCCAGGTCGTCGAGCGCCGGGAGCGTCCCCAGCGCGACGAACTGCAACGCCGTGCCAAGGAAGTTGTAGGGATTGGCTGGGCAGCCGGGCAACGTCACAACGGTCTTTCCTGCAAGGACCGCCGGAGCACCCTTGGCTCCTGTCGGGTTCGGCTCTGCGGCGGGAATCCCGCCAAAGGAAGCGCAGGAGCCGATGGCGATGATCGCCCCCGCGTGTTCTGCGACCTCCTCGATGAGCTCGAGAGCTGTCTTGCCGGCAATCTTGCAATAGACGCCGTTGTCCTTGGTGGGGATCGCTCCCTCAACGACGCAGATGTATTTGCCCTTATTCTTCTCCATCGCCTGATGCAGGGCTTCCTCTGCCTGATACCCCGCCGCGGCAAAGAGGGTCTCGTGATAGTCGATCGAGACCAGATCGAGGATCAGCTCGGCAAGACCTGGAGCAGAGGTGCGTAGCAGGCTCTCGGTGCATCCCGTGCACTCCTGGAAGTGCAACCAGATGACCGAGGGCTTGAGCCCGGTCTCGGCCGCCTCGGCGAAGCGAATGCCCATCGAGGCAGGCAGTCCGACAGCGGCCGCGGCCAGCGAGCAGACCTTGATGAAATCTCTTCGCGCTACGCCACGCGGCGTTACGCCATCGGGATCAAAGGGGAACAGCTCTCCATGGCCCATGTCTTCCTCCTTGCCTTGCGAGGACCCTCCCAATACGAGGGAGGGCCGCCATCGTCAAAAAAGGCGAAATCATCCGCGCGCCGTGGAAGGTGGCGCCGGATGCGAAGTGCTTTGGGCAAGACGTGGAAGAGCTTGAACCGAGACTTGCGACAAAAGGGCGGTCTGCCGCACGCGCCGCGCACCGAGAAACACACGCATTCGTGGCGCCGAAAAGACTCAAGCCGGACTCCTCATGCCACGGGCCGCAAAGCGCTGGCCGCGTTGATCTACCGCGGCAGCGACGCTATGAGCTGGCCCTAGGGGAAGAGCAAGTTTGAGTATCTTGGGGCATTACGCGATCTTTTACCTATTTAATTTGCCCGGTAACGATTCACTGCGGAGTCACAAAGCCAACACCATCCGGCACGATGATCTCGCCGCCGCAGCTCGGCTCAGACTTTTCGCCGCGGCAAGAAGAGGGCACCGACACCTACGAGTGCGAGTGCGGGAACCAAGAACTTCGCGAAAAACCACAAGGTCTGTGCCTGGAGAGGGTTTTGGCCCAAACTCTTGTTCACACGCATCAGCAGCAGCGAGGGATCCTCGTCCGGCACGATGAGATACTGCTCATCGGGCGAAATCACGCGGAGCGGCTGAGAAAGAGGGTTGCCGTATATCTCGGCCACGGCATCGCCTTCGAGGTAAAGCGATCGATTGAGTTCGACTGTCGCCTCGTCGTGGGGCTGAATCAGAAGAAGGTCCCGCCCCAAGCTACGGTCCACCGTGAAGGCGACAACCAACACAAGCAGCGCACCGCCGAAAGCGCAGGTGATGAGTGGAAGGCGTAGCTTCGCCAGCACTTCTCTCATGGGCGATCTCCCATTTCCGAAAATCGGTCGGTTCCCGACCTACCCGCGTTCAGCCCGTGGTCGCGAAGGCTAGAATACGGACCTTCCACGTATCGTTCACTTTCGCCGCGGCGCGACCCGACACTTTGACACCAAAGTCCGAAAGCTTGAGCTCGAAGGGCACGTTGACGCGAATCCAGTCGCCCTTCTCGAGCCCCGCCTTCTTGGCGACAGCAGCAGGAATGCTGCGCACATCAACCGTGACGGTGATCTCCTTCGAAACGCCATGCATTGTGAATGTCCCCGTAACCTCCCACTTGCCGCGGGAAAGTTTCTCAACCTTGCTCGAAACGAAGCTCAACAAGGGAAATTGCTTCGCATTGAGCCAGTTCTTCGACTGCAGATGCTTGTCTCGCGCAGCGATACCGGTTCGCAGACTCGCCACGGGAACCTCGAGTTCGAGCCGCCCCGTTCCGGCAGTGAGGTCGGCCGTGACGTCGCCAGAGATCTCGTTGGTGCTGCCGAGAATAACCTCGAAGTCTGTCTCAGATTCAAAGGTGATGTTCGTTCGCTGGCCGCTTTTGCCGAAGTGAAAGGTTGTCTCAGCCGCAAAGAGTGACGGTGTGACGAGGAACAGCAGGACTGAAAGCACGAGCACTTTGAGTCTCATCGTTCACATCTCCGTTCCATAGCCCGCGCTTCCGAAAGGGAGGCCGGCCTATCTGTCGTTTCCGCTCGGTGGGATGCCGGCAAACAGCCGAGGCTTCACGCACGGCCTCCTGCCCACGACAGACCCAGCCGCACTTCGCAACGCAGCTTGCGCGAACGGAACACTGTCGGCACGCTAGCGCTCCAGGGACTTCGAGGAGAGGACAACCGTGAGAAGCGATCAAGAACGCGAAGCGATCAAGGATTACTACAGCCGAGTGATTCACACCAGCAACGACTTGGCTACCGGCGCCTGCTGCTGCAACGAAACCATGGTGCCTCTTGTTCGCGATGCCGCAGCGCTACTGCACCCTGAGATAGCAGCCAGCGCTTACGGTTGCGCCTCGCCCATTCCCGACGCCATCGAGGGCTGCACGGTTCTCGACCTTGGCTGCGGGACGGGTTTCGATACCTACATATGCTCTCGCCTCGTTGGCCCTTCCGGACGGGTGATCGGCCTCGACATGACACCGGCGCAGCTCGAGGTTGCGCAGCGCCACCTGAGCGAGCAGATGGAACGTTTCGGGTACACTGAACCAAACATCGACTTCCGCCAGGGCTTCATTGAAGAGCTCGATGCGGCCAAAATCCCCGACGCCTCCATCGACGTTGTTATCTCGAACTGTGTGATCAACCTTTCTCCAGACAAGCAACGCGTCTTCTCGGAGATCTTCCGCGTGCTCAAACCCGGCGGCGAGCTGTGCTTTTCGGACGTCTTCGCCGACCGGCGCCTGCCCCAGGCCCTGCGAGAAGACCCGATACTTCTTGGCGAATGCCTCGCTGGCGCACTTTACGTCGAGGACTTACGCCGCATGATGAACACCTGTGGTGTGGCGGATGTGCGTACGATCGCCCGCAGCAAGACGCGCATTGGCAACGATACGATCGAAAAACGCGTCCGCCCGGCACGCTTCATCTCGCTAACCCTGCGCGCCTTCAAGCTCGACTCCCTTGAGGACCGCTGCGAGGACTTCGGCCAGGTTGCCTGGTACCGAGGCACGATTCCCGGCGCCACCTACACCTACCGCCTCGACAACCATCACGAGTTCATCAAGGACAAACCCCTACTCGTATGCGGCAACACGGCGGCAATGCTCAGCGAAACGCGCCTGGCACCCCACTTCCGAGTCGAGGGAACGCGAGAGACCCACTACGGCCTCTTCCCCTGCGATTCCCTTGCGACAGAGCCGGCACAAGAAGAACGCACTTCGAGTAGCTGCTGCTGAACAAGGGTGGGAGCGTGAATCGCGATCAGGCACCCTCTCGCTGTCGGGTGGATCAGCTCGCTCTGCGCGGCACCCCGACCCTGCATATCATCTCTCGCCTCATTCTTCGATTAACTCGGATCGAGGGCCGGTGAAGGCGATAAGGAACTTCCGGCGCAGGGAACTAGCGCAACGCCTCCGTCGCCGCTGAGCTGAAGTCGCGAGGGAAACGAACCTTCGCGTGGACCTCTGGTGGTAGTAGGCTCACGCCATCGACCACGAGTGAGGCCACCTCCTGGCCGACCCCAGGACCAAGCATAAAACCCTGACCACACATCCCGACGGCGAGGGTCACGCCATCGACATGAGGCAGCTTGGAGATCATCGGAACGCCGTCCGGCGTCATTGGATAACAGCCCCGCCAGACCCGGCGCACGAGCAAGTGCCGCAGGCGCGGGATGAGTGAGATCATCCGCCGGGCAAGAATCGGCAGGAACTCTGACTGGCTTTCACGATTCGTGCCGGGGAAGAGTTCCTTCGGCGTGTAGCAGAAGATGATCTGCCCCTCGTCGTTCTGGCCGAAGTAGAAATTCGCCGTCTTGCCGTCGGGCCCGGGACGCATGTCGACGATCAGCGGCTCGAGGAAGTGTTCCACCGGCGCGGTGATACCAGCCTCGTGAGAATCTGGCCGCACGGGGATCTCGACGCCGAGACGCTGCCCATCCTCCGCCGCGTCTGAGCCCGTCGCTATGACGACCCGCGGCGCCTCGTAGCGAGCACGGTTGGTGTGCACGGCAACGACCCGCCCGGAGACGATCTCATAGCGCGTGACCTGCTCCTGAAAGCGAAAACACGCCCCCAACTCCTCGGCCGCACGCGCAAAGGCCACCGGGACCTTGAGCGGCGAAAGCTGGCCATCGTTCGGAGAGAAGGTCCCGCCGCGCAGTCCCTCGCGCACAATACCCGGCACGCGTTGCGCGAAGGCCTCAGCATCGAGCCAATCAATGGCCAACTGATGAGCATGCTGGATCGGAAATAGGCCGCGTAGCGTTTTTTCGAGCTGCTCGTCGTAGACCGGAAAAGCGTAGCCTCCCGGCTTCCAGCCGACATCGACACCGGTGCGCTCCTTCCAGTGCGACATCTCCTCGAGGCTGCGCGAGCAAAGTAGGATCTTCGCCGGATCGGAATGGGTCGCGCGAATCCCTCCGATAGCTGCCTTGTTGTCGCCCTGCCCCACCGCCGGCCGGCGGTCGATCACAAGGACAGCGAGGCCACGTCGGGCGAGATTGTACGCGCAAGGAACGCCCACGCTTCCACCACCGACCACGATGGCATCAAAAGAGCTCTTCATGGCGCCTCACCCCCGGCGTCTTCGTCCGCGAAGGCTTCCTTTCCCTGCACAAAGAGCCCGAGGGGCATCTCAGCGACAAGGGGTCGGATTGTGCCCGGCGTGATCTCCTCAAGATCGATGCCCTGCTCGCGAAAGATGCGGCGTACGAGTTCGGTGCAGGTTTTGCCGCCGCAGCCACCCATGCTTGGCCGTGAGAGGGCCTTGAGCTGATTGAGATCCCGAACTCCGGCCTGGATCTCGCGCACGATGTCGCTCTTGTGGACACGCTCGCAGCGACAGACGATCGGGTCCTCCTCGTCGCTCGGTAGACGCGTCTCGACCGGCTGTGACGGCTCGCGGATCGCGAAGCCGGCAACTCGCAAACGATCTTCCCAGGGCACTTCGACGAGGAGCAAGCGCCGGTGGTCCTGATCTTTCCGCTCACGCACGGCGATGACCTTGCCATGGCCGACGACAACCCCATCGAAGTCCGTCGTCGGCACCATCTCGCCCAACGGAATCTGATGTTCGGCAAACTCGAAGGGGAGCTCGAGCAAAGCGACCTCCTGCCACTGGTCGTAGTCCTCGCAGACGAGGTTAATGGCCAGTCCGGGGCAACGCGCGACGCAGGAGCCGCAACCGAGGCAGTGGGCCGTGTAATGCGGCAGGCCCATGATCCCCTCCATCTCGATGAATCCCTCAGGGCAAGCCGCCGAGCAGGGGTTGCAGGGAATCTCCTCGATACAACGGATGACGGGATAGACGCGCTCACCGCCGCGGGGCTTCGCGAAGGAGCTCGTCGGGCCGGGTCGGCTACGTAATACGGCCGCTAAATCTTCCCACTCGGGCGGAATATCAACGGGCACGCCGAGCTCACGCGCAATACGCCGTCCTTCGATACGACCGGAGAAAATCGCAGCGGAGGCCTCGGCCACCTCGGCGCTGTCACCTGCGGCGAAGACCTTCAGGTCGTACTCCCGAGCTTTGTGTAGAATTTCATCCACCGGGCTCAGACCCACGGCGATCAACAAGGTATCTGCCGCAAAGCTCTGCTCCGTACCTGCCACGACGCGGAAGCGTTCATCGATGCGCGCGATCGTCACGCTCTCCAGGCGCTCACCTCCCGAAGCCTTGATGACAGTGTGGCTTGTCCAGATCGGAACACCTAGGCGCTTGATTTTGTCCGCGTGAACCTTGTATCCGCCGCAACGCGGCAGGGCCTCGACGAGGCCAACGACATCGATCCCCGCCTGGAGCGCATGGTAGGCCCCGATCAGGCCGACGTTCCCGCCGCCGAGGATGAACAGCTGCTGGGCAGCGGCGACCTGATCGCGATTCACGAGAGTCTGAAACGCGCCGGCGCCGTAGATTCCAGGCAGGTCGCAACCCGGGAAAGCCAGCGCCTTCTCTCGCGCGCCGAGCGCCACGAGCAGGACCTCCGCCGAAACGAGGCGATAGCCTTCGGGTGTCGCTACGCCGACCTTGCCGTCGCCAAACAACCCGAGCGCCGTCGAGTTCTTGAGGGCACGGACCGAGGACAGCTCCTCGAGCTCCGCCGAGAGCAGCCGACCGATGTCGGTCCCCCGCGTACCTGCGTAGCAGTCTGCGACCGAACCGAAGAAGCCGTGGGTTTGAAGTGTTAGCTTCCCGCCAAGCTCGGGCTTGTCGTCAATGACCAAGGCCTCGATCCCGACTCGTCCTAGCTCGAGTGCCGCACTGAGTCCAGCAGGCCCCCCACCGAGGATCAATACGGGAGTATGGATCTCGGCGTTACGCCCCATCACGGGTAGCTCATCGTCGGAAGGCAAGGGCGCGAGGCCCTCGTAACTAACGACTTCCATGCCGGCCTCGACGGCAACCATGCAAGACTTGACCATCCGGCCGTTCGCGAGCACGAGGCACTGCGAACACTGGCCGTTGGCGCAGAAGATGCCTTGAGGGCCGTTATCCCGGTGATGATGGCCAAAGACCGTGATTCCCGCGGCGAAGAGAGCGGAGGAAATCATCTCGTCCTGGCGAGCGAACAACCGGCGCCCGTTGAAGGTGAAGGGCACCTTTGCCGGCGATAGGGGTCGCAGAATCGGGTGGGAGCCGATGCGATGCTCGCTCATGCTCTTCCCTTTCTCGATGCAAGGCCTGCAGCGACGACGCTCGTCACCAGGAGCGGACGGATGTGTGTACGACGCCAAGCCCCCTCGCGGCAGGCCATCAGATACTGCACGAGCTGGGCTGGGCCGCTAACCAGCAAAGCGACGGCACCGGCGCGCTCGGCGGCCGCGAATCGCTCCGCCATCGCCGCACGCTCGGCCGCATCTACCGCCAGGTTCATCCCAACAGGTCCACAGCCATCGATCTCGGCAACCCGCGCTCCCAGGCTGCCAAGCCCAAGACGCTCCGCTTCGCCCGCATCGACTGCGATATATCCCTCTTTCATCGCCGGCAGATCCAGTTCGGCGCCCCGCTCGGCAAGCAGCTCTGCCAGAGGCGTGATCGTTCCACCCGCAGCCGCGACCCGATCACCACAACCACCGCAGAGACTGTAGAAATGGCTGCCGGGAAAACGTTCGAGCAAGCGGGGTTCTCCCGCGCGGAAACCGCCAATGGCAACCCCGGCCTCGATGCCGAAGGCGGCCAGCAGGTCGAGAGCCTCGCGCAGCACGGACGCTACGACACCAGAACCAACCCAGGAACTGAGCACGAGATCAAGATAGGGCACGGCCGCGGCGAGCAACGCCGGCTTCCCTGCGCGCGCCGCGGGAAGGTCGTGTTCTGCAAGCCATGCCGCACCATCCGCGACAAGTTCCTGGCGAGAAGAGAGCCAGCGCAGGGTATCCAACGCACCATCGAGGGTCCCCTCCGCACGAGCTAGCTCGTCTTTCAAGAGAGTCCGAGGCGTAAGGAGAGGGCTCGGAGTCAGCCCTTGTGCGAAGTGCCGCAACGCTTGATGTGGACCTTCCGAACCTCGCGGTGCATCGATGAAGCCAATGCGATCGCCACCGAGCCCAATGAGACGAGCGAGGGCGTCGACCTCGGCGGTGATGCGCCGCGCCGAAGCCTCGGCTCCATCGAGGCGGCAACTCGCCTCGTGGCGGCCGAGGACCAGGACTCCGTCGTAGCCTCGCGCGAGCGCGGCGAGCAACATGGCGTGGCTGACCGATCCGGCACATGACAGCTCGAGCAGCGTGGTTCCTGCCGGCAGCGTGGGCCCGAGCGGCGAGGAGAGATGCGATCGGCCACAGGCCACGACAAGTAAGCGCTCGCCGCGGGCGCCTTCGGGCGCAGGAATCCCGCGCGCGTCGCCGGGCTGGGTGATCGCTCCGCTTGGGCAAGCAGCGACGCAGACCCCGCAACCCTTGCAGATCTCGGGATCGATCCAAGCCGAGGCCTCGGCATCTTTGCGAAAGGCCACCCGCGGAATCAGCCACGGGCACGCGCTTTCGCAAGCACCGCA
>CAYSMT010000023.1:0-13312 GCA_964432135.1 uncultured Acidobacteriota bacterium | reverse complement strand
CGTAGCTTGGCCCAGAGTAGACCGCGCGCAAGGCACCGCTACGCGGATCGAGAAACACCGCTGCGCCCGCGCGACCATCGAAGGCGGCAGCGAGCTCGCGCTGCATCTGTGCATCAAGGGTGAGCTGGAGCGACTGCCCGGCACGCGCCGGGCGTTCCGTTGTCACGATCTGCATCGGGCGGCCACGCGCATTGACCTCCTCGAGCACCTCGCCAGGCACGCCTCTGAGCAGCTTGTCGAAGGCCATCTCGACGCCAACGCGACCGACCCGATCTCCGGGCAGAAGTTCATCGCGCGCGCGCAGCTCAGCCTCGGTAGCCTCGGAGACATAGCCGACGACATGCGCCGCGGCCGCTCCGAAAGGATAGTAACGCTTCGCCTCCACAGCGACGTCGATCGCGGGGAGCTCAGTGCGGTGGGCCTCGATACGTGAGGCCGTCGCCAACTCGACATCGGGCAAAAGCCTCAGGGGAATAAAACGCGGTTGTCGCTTGCGTTTCTCGAACTGCTGCGCGAGCGAGACACCGTCCTCGTTAAGAAAGCGAGCCAGCTCTGCGACTTGTTCGGCAGGCCGCTCCGTGCGTTGACGATCAAGAAAGACCGTGAAAGAAGGTCGATTGGTGACAAGAATCTCGCCCGTCCAGTCCCGAATCAAGCCGCGCACCGGCTGCTCGACCCTCCGTCGGAGACGATTCTCCTCCGCGAGAGCCCTGTACTCGGGACCCCGCGCGATCTGCAAATACCAGAATACGGCGGCGTAAAGCCCAAATCCGGCAATGAAGGCAATGCGTAGGGCCAAGAGCCTCCGGCTGAGCATCTGCGTACGCTGGTAGTCCCGGTAGGGCTTGAGATGGCGGTAGTCGAGCTTCATCGTTCACCCGCCTCGAGACGCCGCATTACGCGCAGAAAGATCCATCCCAAGACGACGTTCGCACCCATCGCCTCGAACCAGCCCCAAAGTCCGGGAGTCTGAGCGAGCGGCCGGTCAAAGGCAGCCGCCAACCCGAGCTGAAGACCCCAGTCGGCGGCCGTTGCTATGGCGAAGGTGATCGTCACCGGCAGGGGCTGAAAGAGATCAACAAAAACACCGACGCGAGCGATCAGAAAGGTGATCACGAGATGCGTGAAAGCGAACTGACCGTACCAACGACTGGCCCAGGCATCCTCGATCACTCCGCTGAGAAATCCCGCAGTGAGCGCCCTGGCGCGATGGCCCCGCATGGCCGCCAGCACGGCAACAACCAGGAAGGGATCGACGACGGAAGAAAGTGCCGCCGAAAGCCCCGCAAGCGTCTGCACCACGAGCGCGAGAGCCAGCATGATGACGAGGGTCCAACCTCTCATGGCACCACTTCCTCGTCCGAGCTGGTTGCGATGGGGGGAATGAGCAGCACCTCTTCGAGCTCGCCCGCGCGAAAACCGACCTCGACGCGGATCGTCCAGGTGAGCGGCGAGTCCTCCGCGAGTTCCCGAATAGTCCCCACGAAAAGTCCCGGAGGATAAAGGCCGTCAAGCCCAGAAGTCACGAGCTGATCCCCGACGGCAATCGGTGCGTCCCGTGGAACATACTCGAGCGGCACGAGCTCAGATGGTCCCTGGTTGCCGCCACGAAGCACACCGGCGAAGCGCTCTTCCTCGTGCCGAACGGCTACGCCACTATCGGGATCTATGATCAGCAGCAGCTCCGCGCTCGAGCGAGAGACATCGATCACTCGACCAATGACCGCACCCTGAGCGAGGGCCACCCATCCGGCTTCGATTTCATCCGATCGGCCGCGGTCGACGAGAACGGCCTTCCGCGCGGGTCCGCTCGTGAGAAAGCTCGTCACACGAGCGATGACCGCACGCGGAAAAACCGAACTTCCATGCAGACCAAGCAGGAAACGTAAGCGACGATTCTCTCGGTACAGCTTCCCCAAGAGTTCGTGCTCCGCCTTGAGACGGGCCACCTTGCGCGCCAGATCGTCCCTGCGCTGACGAACATGGACGAGACCAAAGTAAGCGCGCCAGATGCCGACGACGCTGCGACTGGCCCAGGAAACGCTGGAGACCAGGGGCGATGTCGCGGCGCGAGTGTAGTGCGAGAGCACACTCGCCTCCTCCCCGCGACGCACTTGCGCGGCCATCAACCCAAGAAGCAGCAAGGCCGTGACGAGGAAAACCATATTGAACTGCCGTTCGCTCATGGCCACATCGTCATGGAAGAGAAGTGCCGAACCAGACCGCTCTCTAGGCCCGGGGCCGCGAGGGCTCTGCCGCGCTGGCTCGTCGGTGCTGGCGTCGGCGCTGGCATCAACAACCCTTCAGCTCGAAATATCCACGGCCAGTCCGGATGACTCGCGAGCACTAATCGATACAGACCTTCCGGAGCAGGTCAAAGTCCGTCAGCATACGACCGATCCCCAGCGCCACCGAGGCCAAAGGCTCCTCCGCGAGGCTGACGGGAAGCCCGGTCTCCTCTCGTAGGCGCTTGTCCAGATTGCGCAACAACGCGCCGCCTCCCGCGAGGATGATGCCCCTATCACCGATATCCGCAGAAAGCTCCGGTGGAATCTGCTCGAGAGCAACCCGCGTCGCATCGACGATAACGGCCGCCGTATCACCGAGAGCTTCGCGGATCTCCTCGTCGGAAATCTTGAGCGTCTTTGGGATCCCTTCGATCAGATCGCGACCCCGGATCTCCATACTCAGCTCTTCGTCGAGCGGGAAGGCCGAGCCAATCTTGATCTTGACCTCTTCCGCCGTACGCTCGCCGATGAGTAGATTATGCTTCTTGCGAATGTACTGGATGATCGCTTCATCCATCTCGTTGCCAGCGACGCGTACAGAGCGGCTGTAGACGATCCCGGCCATCGAGATCACGGCAATGTCCGTTGTACCGCCGCCAATATCGATGATCATATTTCCCGTGGGCTCAGTGATCGGGAGCCCGGCGCCGATGGCCGCCATCATCGCCTGCTCGACGAGAAAGACCTCCGTGGCTTTCGCCTTGTAGGCCGAGTCGCGCACGGCGCGCTTCTCGACCTGGGTGATCTCCGACGGCACGCCGATGACGATCCGTGGTCGCACCCCCAAGCGACGATTGTGGGCGCGCCGGATCAAGTCTTCGAGCATCCTCTCTGTGTGCTCGAAGTCGGCGATGACCCCGTCCTTCATCGGGCGCACAGCCATGATGTTGCCGGGTGTGCGGCCGAGCATCTCTTTCGCCGCGTGTCCGACGGCCTCGACGCGACCCGTCTTCTGATTCACCGCAACGATGGAAGGTTCGTTGACAACAATGCCCTTGCCCCGCGCGAAGACGATCGTGTTGGCTGTGCCAAGATCGATCGCGAGGTCGTTCGAGAACAGGGACAGTAGGGAGCGAGGCCAGAAAGCCAACGCGCTTCCTCCTCAGCCGCGACCCGCTCGCCAGGCCACAACCACCGGAAAGACGTCCCACCACGCTGGGGACAAGCCCATCTCGTCCCCATCCTAGCGAAAGGACGGACTCTCTCGATACAATTCAGCCGCCGGCGGACAAATGCTAGCTAAATCCTGAGCAAAGAACAAGTTTTCGAGCAGAAACGGAGGAAAAGGCGCGAGAAAGGTGCCCATTGGGCCGGCAAGAGAGTCCGAGAATGCCGCCGCAAGATGCCCAAGGGGCATCGTCAAGCCTCGACGAGTGCGTCGGCTCCCGTCGGTGGGGCGAGATAGACACCATCCTTACCGTTGTTTTTGACGTGGTACATCGCCGCATCAGCGCCGGCAAGAAGCGTTGCTGCGGACGGACCGTTCTCCGGCCAGGAGGCGACACCGATACTGGCGGAGATACGAACGGACAGGCCCAGATCCTCGAGAAAGGAGCGCTCGCGAATCCTTTGGCAGAGTCTCTCCGCCATGGCACTGGCTCCCGCACGAGCCGTCTCAGGCAGCACGACGGTGAACTCATCGCCACCCCAACGGGCAGCCACGTCGATCTCGCGCACGTTTTCCCGCAGAACCTGACCGACCTCGACCAGGGTCCGCGAGCCGGCCATATGCCCATGGGTGTCGTTGACGACCTTGAAGCCGTCCAGGTCGAGGAAGAGGAGAGAAACCGGATGTCCATAGCGCGCAGCGCGTTTGGCCTCACGCCGCAGGTAGTTATCCATGAAACGCGCGTTGTAGAGCTGCGTCAGATCGTCGGTCACCGTGCGCTCCTCGAGCTTGCGAAAGAGCTGGGCATTATCGAGAGCAATGGCCGCGGGCTCCATCAGCGCCCCCACTGTCTCGACCTCGGGGCCGAGGCGCGGCCCGCAGGCAGGATCGCCAAACTCGGCGACACCAATCACGCGACCCCGGCTGACGAGCGGCACACTGATCAGGCTCTGGGGCGGCCGGCCGGGCCACTCAGCGCGCCAGTCGAGCTGAGCTTCCCCCGGCGCGCCCGAAAAGCGACCGATGCAACGATAGCGCGCTGTCCAACCAGCGATGCCCTGATCGAGTGCAAGCTCTGGCTCGGGCTGGCGCGTGTAGTGCGGGTCTTCCCATGCGTCAAGGCGAAGAACACCGGCTCCCTCGTCGACCCGGTAGAGCCGCCACCGCCGGGCTCCGACAAGCTGCCCGGCACGCTCCATGATAAAGCCCGTCACCATCCGGGGATCGAGCAGCGAGCCAGCCGCTTGGATCGTGTCCGAGAGCAGTACGAGCCGCTCCTCGAGTTGATCGATCCGCCCCTTCCTGCGGCTTGCACAGCGCCGCGCAACGATGAGCTCGGCCCGCGCTCGGGCGAGCTGAGCGAGAACTTCTCGCGAGAGAGGCGCTATCAGCGCCCCCTCGATCGCCTCACCAAAAACCGCCTCCGCACCTTGGAAGCGATCGCGGCGCGTCAGCACATACCAGCCCCGCTCGCGATAGCGTCCGCGTAGCCGTGTCACCTTCTCGACGAACTCGGGGTCGTCCTCCCCGCCAGAGACAAAGACAAGCACCGAGGGAGGAAGCGCCTGCTCGAGCTGTGCACTGGGAACGAAACGGACGAACTCCCGTGCCGCTGCCTCGACAGCCGCAATGCGACGCCCCGGCCCGACCAAGACCAGCGCCAAGGCCTTGTTTGAGCAACTAGAAGACATCAACGAAGGCATATCCAACCCGGTTCGTCTCGTTGCCCGCCGCATCCTGGGCCTGGAAGGCGATGCGATTCTCGCCGTCGCGGTGGAGCTTGATGACCCAGGTGAAAGCACCGCTTTCGTCCATATCGACCCGCTCGCCGGCGATCCAGACGAGCGCCCCCGGCTCGCTTCGACCGCTAATTATCGCGTTGGTGCCGACAACGAGAATCTCCGAGACCTCGAGGATCGGGGGTACCTTGTCGTCCGGATCCTGAAACTTGGCCCCGAGAATGCGGAACTTGCGCGTATCAGACCATCGTCCCTCATAACCGTTGGCATCAATCCCCGCGACCCTCCAGTAGTAGCTCCCGGGAGAAAGAGGCGGCAGGGTCGTCTGCTCGCTGCGCACGGCGTCGATCTCGACCGAACTGCGCGAGAACATAGGTCGCTCGGAGACCTGCAGGTGGTAGTATTCGGCCCGATCCAACCGTAGCCAGGAGAGCCGCACCTGACTCTCCCTCGGTGCGAGGAAGGTCCGCTGATCTGGCGGATCCTTGAGCAACGGTGGGGCGAGAACGTTCGTCGTCTCGACGACCCGCCCCTTGCTCAAGGTCACGCGTGTGCTCTCATTGAGTGTGACCTCGTCCTCAGAGGTCTGTAGCCGGACGGCACCACGTAGAGCCGTGACTTCAGAACGACCCTTTTCACGGTCGTGCGCGACGAGAAACTCGGCATCATGCTCGGCGCGAACCGCCGCCGACGAGGTCGAGACCTCATGCACTCCGCGGACCCCGGCTGTTTCCTGGGTCGAAGCCTTTAAGCTACCCCACTTTAGCCGCTCGGACACGCGGTGCTCACGCCGTTCACTGTCGCGATATAGCTCGCGGATCTCGAGCAAGGTTCCCGGCTGCACCGTCATCATCGTGCCATCGAAGAAAATCAACTGCGCACTGCCGTTGCTTCCCGTGCGGATCTGGTCGCCCATCGAGAGCATCGTCCGCTCCGTGGCCGGCTCCCACATGAACTGTCCGGAGCGTTTGATCCGCACGTCGCCATCGCTGCGGGCAACGCGAACACCCGTGTCCGTCACATCTCCGCCGCTGAGAAGCTCCCGTGACAGCGTCTCGGCGGCCTGCGCCTCATCGATCGCTCGCGTAAATTGCCCGACATCAAGCGCCTCGCGCCCCCGCGTGATGTGTTCGCGAGCCAGGGAGAGATTGTCCGCACCGGGAGCTACCGCCTGGGCCTGAGCGAGGAGGTTCTCGGCGCGAGAGATGGCCTGCACGGCTTGTTCTTCGAGCGACCTCGGGTCAGCCGACATCCACCACCAGGCACCCGCCGCCACCGCGAGCAGTACCATCACGCCGAGCAACCACAAGGTGCGCGTGCGGATATATACCCAGTCGAGCGCTACGCGACTCGCGGGTCCGTTCGGGCTCGAAGCCACCGCCATCGTGCTCACCTCTCGGCTGGCCGAATCGCAGCCATCGCGCGCCGCGTCCACCTCGGTGCGCGTTCCACCGATCCTGCTCTGCCAATGCAACCGTCTTCTTCTAACCTTGTTCCCGGAACCAAGCGGCGCAAATAGCTGATTCGCTGGCGACTTGCCGGCCGCGACTCCTTCCGCTAGGCTTCGGCGCGGCCACCGTAGTGTGATCTAAACTCAGCCGGATGTGGCGGCCGGGCGCCCCTCGCGGTATGAGATGGCGTCTCCAACTAACCCACCTCGCCGGAAACGACTCAGCGTGCTCGGCTTACAGGGAGTTTTGCGGTGCTTAAAGTCTTCCGGGAACACCTGACCTACTTCAAATGGATCCTTTGGGTCGTTGCGGCCACCTTCGTTCTTTTCTTTGGCGTGAGCTGGTGGCAGCCCGGTTCCGGTCGCGCATCGGGACATGAAGTGGCCTCGGTCAACGGAAGCGAGATCTCCTTCCCGGCCTGGAGAGAGACCGCAGAACGACTGGAAAACCAGTACCGACGCAGCTTTGGCGACCAGTGGGCTCAATTCCGCGAGAAAGTGGACTTGCAGCGAATGGCTGCCGAGCAGCTCATCCAGCGCGAGTTGATTATTCAAGACGCGCGTCGTCTCGGCCTCGACGCCTCCAACGCGGAGGTCGCCGCGCTCATTCGCGAGGATCCTGGCTTCCAGAAGGACGGTGTTTTTATCGGTACGGCAGAGTACGAGCGCTTCATTCAACGCGCGACGAATTACCCGAGCACGGAAGCTTACGAGAACTACCTGCGCGGACAGCTCCTCGTCAGCAAGTGGCGCGCTCTTCTCGCCGCCTCGGTCGTCATCTCGCCCGAGCAGGTCCAAGACGAGTTTCGACGCCGGCATGAACGCGTCGAGTTCGACTATCTCGCTCTCGACGTCGCGAAGTATGAAGCGTCTATCTCGCCCAGCGATGCCGAGCTGACCACCTGGTACGACGCACACGCCGACCGCTACGACCTCGGCGAGGGACGCCGGGCAATCTATGTGATCTTCGATGAGGCTGCTGCTGAGGCCAAAGTCGACATCACAGACGCCGAGATCGAAGAGTACTACAACTCCCAGAAAGACCTCTTCTCCACGCCGGAGGAGCGGCGAGCATCGCACATTCTGATCAAGCTTCCCGAAGATGCACCCGCCGAAGCGATCGAAGCCGCTCGCGCAAAGATTGACGATATCGCCCAGCGTGTGCGCGCCGGCGAGGACTTCGCCACCCTGGCCCGCGAGTTCTCTGACGACCCGGCTTCAAAACCCAATGGGGGTGACCTCGGGTGGTTCGGTAAGGGACGCATGGTCCCGGCCTTCGGAGAAGCTGTCTTCTCGATGAAAGAAGGCGCCATCTCCGATCCGGTGCGCACGAATTATGGTTTTCATCTGATCCGTCTCGACGGAATTCGACCTTCGGGCGTGCAACCGCTCGATGAAGTGAGAGAGCAGATTCGCGGGCAGCTCCGTTTCCCGAAGCTACGTGCCGTGCAGGAAGAGCTCGCCGAGGCTTTCAAGGCCAAGGTCAGCGATGCGGAGTCCTTCCGCGCCACGGCGGTGAGCGAGGGCCTCGAACTCAAGGACACCGGCATCGTACCGCGTAGCGGATCGATCCCAGATCTCGGCCCGGTTCCGGAGATGATCTCGACGATCTTCGCTCTCGACAAAAACACGATCAGCGACATCATCGCACTGCCGCGCGGCGAAGTTATGCTTTTCGTCGATGAGATCGTCAGCAATTACATCCCACCGCTCGCTTCGCAACACGAGCGCGTACTGGCCGACTTCCGCAAGGAGAAAGCCCTCGACATGGCCCAACGCGAACTCGAAAAAGCTCTCGCGCGCAGCGGCAACGACCTCGCGCGGGCAGCTCAACGCCTCGGCGTTGAGCTGCTGCACACCGATCAAGCGATGGCGCGAGGTCAAGCGATCGCGCAACTCGGTAGAGACGCTCGCGTAGAAGACGCCGCTTTCGCGGCGGCCGTGGGCGAGATCGTCGGACCGATCCAGGCTGCGAAGGCCGCCGTCGCGCTGAAGATCAACTCCCGGCAGGAGGCTGACATGAGTCAGCTACCCGATGAGGGGGAGCAGATTCGCGCTGAGCTGCGTGGCCCCATCGTCAATCGCCTTCTCGAAACCCGTGTTAAGGAGATGTACGACGAGGCCGAGATCAGCTTCAATCCGAGCTTGATCGACACGAATCGTTCCTCCTAGAGCACAACAAGGCGGCCACCCCCACTGATCAGATGGCCTGATCAGCGAGGATGGTCGCTTTTATGTGCTCTCGCGCTCGATGCGACAGCAACCTTGCCGCGATCACCGGCGAGGAAAGCTCTTTTCGGCCGACGTAGGCAAGCGGACGCATCAAGATACCGCCGCCTCGCGACACAGGGCTCCGCGCTGAGCTGTTCGCACCCGTCCGACATGGCCCGGACATCTACATACAGAAATGCAATCCTGGTTGCGAAAGCCGTTGTGGCCGGCTCCGTGCCTGATGATCTACATTTGATCGTAGCTCAAGGAGGACGGACCGGATGTCTGCGCACCCCTGCTTTGAGACGATGGATCGAGCCGCGCGCGCGTACCGGCACGGTGACCACCGTCAGGCCCTGGCGCTTGCAGAGGCCTCGTGGAAGATGCTCGCCGAGATTCCCGGCGCGCCCCCCCAGGCAGGTCTCGTCACTTCCTGGTACGGCTATCTGCTCGCGCTCGTCGGCGGAAAGGGGCACGAAGGGCTCAAGCTGGCACGCGAAGCGGCGGATATCGCCTTTTGGGAGCCTCGGGTCTTCGAGCATCTCGCGCGTCTCGAGCTGCAGGTCGGCTCGCGCCGGCGGGCCCTCGATGCCGTGAGGCGCGGGCTCGCGCTCGCACCGGGTGACCGAGAACTCGCCGAGCTGCGGCGCTTGCTTGGCATCCGTAAACGCCCCCCGCTGACTTTCCTCGACCGCAAGCATCCGATCAATCGTGTGCTCGGGCAATGGCGCAAGTCCTCCGCCTGATCTTCTCCACCTGCATTATTCATGAGCCCTTCGGCTGAAACTCAGGACAACCGTCTTTCCCACTGTCGCTGATCCCTGGCGCAGCCTTGCGTTCTCCGCAGAGGAAAGTGCTGAGCTGCGCTTATGGCTGCCTGCGACACTCGAGCTGACAAGCGAGAGCAAGCCGCCTGTCAGAAGGGTTCCGGCTGCGCTATATTGAGCGACCTACCCGCCGCCACGCGCTGAGAAGACTTGAGGTTCCGGCCATGGAATTCGCCCTCATGGAGCGCTTGCTCCTCGCCATACTGATCGCTGTCTCGACGGGTGTCTTCGCCCGCGATCTCAGCCGCAAGATACGCCTCATCCTGCCCGGTCGGCGTGAGCGCACGCGTACGGACCATCTCCTCACACGCGCCGGAAGGGTCCTGCGCGAGGTGCTCTTCCAAGCACGCGTCGTCGGTGGCCGTCCGATCGCCGGGGGCATGCACGCTGCGGTGTTCTTCGGCTTCCTTTTCTTCGGCTTCGAGACGACGGATCACTTCCTCGAAGCCTTTGATCTGCACTTCCTCGATACGATCCTTGGCGGTGGCGTTCCTCTGTTCAAGCTGATCGTCGCCGGCTGGGCGATCATAGTCAGTGTCGCGATCGTTGGTCTCGCCTTCCGACGCTTCGTACTCGTCAAGTACTCCCCTGACCCCAAGTCATACAGCTCCGGTGTTGTTGCCCTGTTGATCTTGCTGCTCATGCTGACCTACCTCTTCGGCCTGACAGAGCCCGATCCCGTCCTCGCGAAGGTCAACTGGTGGGCCCATGCGCTGATGATTCTCGTCTTCCCTTGGCTAATCTTGCGTTCGAAGCACTTTCACCTGCTCATCGCGCCTGCGAATATCTTCCTGCGCACGCTCCGGCTGGGGCAGCTCCAGACCATGAACCTCGATCTCGAGGCCCTCGAGCACTCCAAGGAAGATCTCACCCTCGGCCTCGAAAACATCGCCGCGTTCGGATGGAAGCAACGCATGGACTTCCTGTCCTGCGTGGAGTGTCGGCGCTGCACTGACCAATGCCCCGCTCACCAATCGGGCCAGGAGCTCGACCCGCGCGGCTTCGTGCTAGCAGGAAGGCACGCCATCGAGACCTTCCCCGGGGAAGACCCGGTCATCGGGCCGGTGATAAGCGAAACAGCACTGGGCCAGTGCACGACCTGCGGGGCCTGCGAGGCGATCTGCCCCTGCGGCATTGAACATCTCCAGCTCCTGACGGGGGCTAAGCGAGCCCAGGCCTTGGCGACCGGCACGGGCATGGTCGCCTCGGACTTTCTCAACGAGGTCGAACGTAGCGGTAACGCCTTCGGCCGGCCAAGATCCCAGCGAGCTCAACTGATCGAAGAACTCCAGATCCCGATTTTCGAGACCACCAGTAGCAAGTACCTGCTGTGGCTCGGCTGCGTGTGGAGCTATAACCCCGACGCAAAGAGCGCTGTCAAAGCGATGGTGACGGTTCTCGAAGCGGCCGGAGTGAGCTACGGCGTCCTCGCCAAGGAGCCCTGCTGCGGCCATCACAGCCGGCGACAAGGAGAGGAGATGCAGTTCCAAACCCTCGCCGCCGAGACCATCGCAAGCCTGCAATCCGTCGGGGCCGAGCGCGTCATCACGGCCTGTCCCCACTGCTTGCATACTCTCGGGCGAGAGTATCCCGAGTTCGACGAGAGCTTCTCCTGCAAGATCACACACCACGCGCAGTTTCTATCTCATCTCGTCGACGAAGGAGCTATCGCCATCGAGCCGACCCAAGACGACAGCAAAACAGCAACCTACCACGACCCCTGCTATCTGGGCCGCTATGAGGGAGAGTTCGACACCGCGCGAAGGCTCGCTGCAAAGGCCGGAATTCAGATCGTGGAGATGGCCAAAAGCCACGCACGCGCGACCTGCTGCGGTGGCGGCAGTGCCGGCTTCGTACGCGAGCAAGAGGTCGAGCAACGCATGGACCAACTCCGCGCGAGACAAGTACGCGAAACGGGGGCCACAACCCTGATCACGGCCTGCCCCGAGTGCAAGATGATGCTTGATCCCGCAACGGAAGCGACCCGCGACATCGCCGAGATCGTTGCACAGGCGTTGCAAAAACCCGTGGCCTGAACCTGCCGACAGGATTCATGCGCGCTGCGACCGCTCGCGACCACGACAAATGTGGGTCGGGCTCTGTCGGCTCAAAGCCGGTGCTCGTACCGTTGCGGGCTCACCTCACAACTCTTATGAGACCTCTTGCGATGCCGCGATACTCCATTCTCCAAGAACCTCCAACCACAGCTTGGCGCTTTCCGCATCGTATCGGAACTGGGTTAACGGCGAACGGATTCAGCAGGCAACGGTGCGCGTCGGACATTGTCAAGGGACAGCATTTTTTGCGCACTTAGGGGACACCTAACTTTACGCACCTCTCGTTGTAAGTCCCGGGCCTATTCCCGGTTGTCCAGTACTTCTGGGTTCGCCCCCCGGGGCGGTTCAGGCGAGGATCTCGGCTGTTGAGCTGGTGGCCGCTTCGCCCCATGAAGCTTCCGTTAATCCGTCCGCTCGATCTGGGCTTGACGTGCGAGGTAGTCGGGACCGTCGCCTCCCTCCGGAGGTGCCCAAACGACGATGCGGTACGGATCGGCTACGGTGCAAATCATGCAATGGACGCAGCGAGCCGGCTCGAGCAGAGGTCGACCCGCGCTCTCCTCCGCAACATCAAAGTGGAACACGCCCGCGGGGCAGAAGCGCTCACAAGGCCGCCCGAACTCTCGCGGACAACGAACCCGACACAGCTCCTCATCAAGAACGAGCAAGTTTCCCGGCTGCTCGATCAGAAAGGACCTCGGCGGTAGCTCTTCGAAGCAGGCGCGAGGCAACTCTTCCGGGTGCTGGCCGATCGCGGCAAACTCACGCCGTTGAGCGGTCTCGTCGACGCTCCGGCCGCGGGACGCGCGCCTTGAGAGAAAAGCGAAAGGACCGCTGCGGGCGCCGGGACGAATCTCGCGCACAGCAAAGAGTTCCTGGCCCGGTTCCCCATCCCTCACGCGCCGGTCATAGCTCATCAATCGGGGCGCGGAAAAATCGCCGTCTTCAAAAGCTTCGGCTACGCTGCGCGCCGCTGCGAGACCGGATTCCATGGCGAGGTGAGCCCCCGCCACACGGGCGGGATTGACCAAGCCAGCCGCCGCCCCCAGGAGCAACGCACCGTCCGCCGCGAGCTTCGGCACAGACCAGTAACCCCCGTCGGGGAGTAATCCTGCGGCACAGCGTTCGAGCCGCCCGTTCTCCAGCATCTCCGCAAGCAACGGATGTGTGCGCGCTCGCGCCAACAACGCGGGAAGAGAGACTCCTGCGCCGGCGCCGGCAAGGCTCGCGACAAGGGTCAGGCCGAGACGATCAGCGCTGAGCTCCTGGACGAGGAGCGTACCGTCGACAGCCTTGGGAAGCGGCCAGTCGCTTGCGCGCCAGCAGCGGCCCGGAGTCAGACGCGCCTCAGGAAGACACCAGCTCTCGACCACACCGGCCGAGAATTGCAGCGCTCTACGCTCCTCATCGAGTCGCGCCAAGCGGCGTAGCTGAGAGGAAATGACTCCACCCGCCCCGTCGGCAACAAGGGTCAAGCGAGCACGAATCTCTTCCCCTTTTTTGTACACTTTGCAGTGCAGTCTTCTACAACCAGTGCAATAAATGATGTACTGATAATTTTGTGTGTTCTGTGATGTGTAATGCTGGTAACTTTGCTATTTCCAGATCTTTTTGCAAGGGAAATCATAGTAT
>CAYSMT010000022.1:0-13532 GCA_964432135.1 uncultured Acidobacteriota bacterium | reverse complement strand
CGCTTCAGAGGAACCGCTCGCCTACGCGAAAATCAACAGCGAGCGGGACATTGCCCTTCGACCCACGCTCTGACCCACCGCGAGCTTCCTCCGGCGAGGACGGGTTACAATGCGCGGGATTTCGGAGGAAGGAAGATGTCAGGGCATTCGAAGTGGGCGAATATCAAACACCGCAAGGCAGGGCAGGACGCCAAGCGTGCGAAGGCTTTCACCAAGGTCGTCAGGGACTTGACCCTCGCGGCTCGCGAAGGTGGAGGTGATCCGGACGCAAATGCAGCGCTTCGGACGGCCATTAGCGCGGCGCGTGCAGTGAACTTGCCAAAGGATAAGATCGAGCGCGCGATCAAGAAGGGGACGGGCGAGCTCGGTGGCGCGGCGCTTGAGGAGGTCGCTTACGAGGGTTACGGACCCGGCGGCGTCGCCATTTTGATTCACACCCTCACCGACAAACGCAATCGTACGGCTTCCGATATTCGGCACCTTTTCAATAAGTACGGTGGCGAGCTCGGCGCGCCGGGGAGTGTGAGCTGGATCTTCGAACGCAAGGGTCTGATCGAGCTTCCTGCGGAGGGCGTCGACGAGGAGCAGTTGCTGGAATGGGCCCTTGATGCTGGTGCCGAGGATCTGCGCCGTGAGGACGAGAATTTCGAGATCTTTGCTGCGCCGGACGACTTTCCTGCGGTACGCGATACGCTCAGCGCCAAGGGCGTGGCGATGACGACGGCGGAGGTGACCTTCATCCCGCAGAACTTCACGAGTGTGGAGGGGAAAAAGGCGGAATCACTCGTCACGCTGCTCGAGCTACTCGATGAGTTGGATGATGTGCAGAGAGTCTCTGCGAACTGCCAGTTCGGCGATGAAGAGACCGACTGACGAGAGAACACTATGGCTGCCTCTGTCCAGATCCTCGGGATCGATCCAGGGTCGCGTTGCACCGGTTATGCCCTGACGAGCTTCGAGGGCCGGGAGGTTGTGGACTTGGTTGTCGGTACCTGGCGCGTTGCCGCTAGCAAGGACCGCGCCGTGTCTCTCGGGGCTCTCGCCGAGGAGTTCGATCGATGGATTGCTCAGCACACACCCGCTGTTGCCGTAGTTGAAGCGCTATTCCATCACAAGAATGCGCGCTCGTTGATCGTGCTTTCCGAGGCTCGAGGGGCGCTGCTTTCCGTCCTGGGTCGTCGTGGGGTTCCTGTGCGCGAGTATCCGCCGGCGACGATCAAGAAGACGATCTGTGGATTTGGTGCGGCTGATAAGGAGCAGGTGCGACGCGCGCTGATCCGCACCGTACCGGGTCTGCGACGTTTCCATCTCGAAGAGATCTCGACAGACGCGAGCGATGCCCTGGCCATGGCGGTTTGTCACCGGATCCAGGCGCGGCACGAGCAACTGGCCGATCGGAGTTTACGGTGATTGGCTGGTTGCGCGGGCGTGTTCAGACGCGGGTGGCTCCGCGTGTCGTGCTCGACGTCGGTGGCGTCGGCTATGAGCTCGAGCTTTCAATGCGTAGCTTCGAAAGCCTTCCTGCGGAGGGGGAGGAGGTTGAGCTGGAGGTGTTGACGGTCTTTCGAGCCGAGAGCTTGCAGCTTTTCGGTTTCGGTGACTTGCTGGAGAAGCAGCTCTTTTCCATCCTGACGAGTATCAGTGGGGTCGGACCTAAGCTTGCCCTGGCCGTGCTTTCCGAGCTCGGTCCTGCCATGCTCGCGCGTGCCGTAGGCGAAGAGGATGAGACACCGCTATTGCGGGTCTCCGGCGTCGGGCGGAAGACAGCTCAGCGCTTGTTACTCGAGCTCCGGGACAAGCTCGGGGAGCTCGATATCGATCTTTGCGCAGCGGGGCCACCACGAGCTGCGAAGAGACTGTCCAGCCCTGTTGCGAAGGATGCTGTGAGCGCGCTCGAGAGTCTCGGTTTTCGGCCTCGAGAGGCTGAGGAGGCGGTGGCGAAGGCTCTTGATGATCAGCCGACTCTCGAGCTCGTCGAGCTGATTCGGGCATCGCTACGCGGTTTTGGGACGCATTGATGGAGAACAGGCGTGATGAGGTGGGGCGCTTGGTTGGCGGGGAGCTGTCGGAGGACGATCTGCGCCTGGAGGTCGACCTGCGCCCGCGACGACTTGAGCATTTCGTGGGCCAAGAGCGTGTGGTTGGCAACCTTTCCGTGTACCTCGAGGCGGCCCGAAGGCGGGGCAAGCCCCTGGATCACGTCCTGCTCGCGGGCCCACCGGGGCTCGGTAAGACGAGCCTTGCCTATATCATCGCTGAAGAGCTCGGCAGCCGGGTCCGCACAATCTCGGGTCCTGCGGTGGATCGCAGCGCCGAACTCGCAGCGATCCTTTCGCATCTCGAGCCCGGAGAAGTGTTGTTCATCGACGAGATCCATCGGCTGGGTTCTGCGGTCGAGGAGGTTCTCTACCCCGCGATGGAGGACGCTTCTGTCGACATGACCCTCGGCCAGGGAGCGGGCGCACGCACGGTGAGAATGGAGCTGCCACCTTTCACTCTCGTTGGTGCGACGACGCGTTCCGGTCTGTTGACAGCGCCTTTGCGAGACCGCTTCGGCATCCAAGAGCGCCTGGGTTTTTATTCGGAAGTCGAGCTGATGGAGATCCTTCGCCGGGCTGCGATGCGCCTCGATGTTGATCTCGATGCCGATGCGTCGCGCGAAGTGGCCTCACGCTCGCGGGGCACGCCTCGCGTCGCCTTGCGACTGCTCCGGCGGTTGCGGGATTTCGCAGATGTCGAAGGCGGAGGAAAGGTCTCGCTCTCCCTTTCCCGGGATGCCCTCTCACGTCTCGGCGTCGACGAGTTAGGGCTCGACGAGCTCGATCGACGGTTGTTGCGTACCCTGATTGAGCACTACGCCGGTGGTCCGGCGGGTCTGAATACGCTGGCGGCTTCTCTCGGCGAGGAGAGCGATACCCTCGAGGAGGTTTCCGAGCCCTTCTTGATTCAAATCGGTTTCATCGAGCGCACGCCGCGTGGTCGCGTTGCGACGCTTCGTGCGAGGGAGCATCTCGACCTCGGGCCTACCGGACCCGCGGGGCTTTTCGAGCGATGAGCGCCCCGGGGAACGCGCGCCATAGCAACGCGCCGAGTGGCGCCTCAGATCTGCGGCGACTGCTCTCCTATCTTTTGCGCTATCGCGTGAGCCTCGCTTTGGCGATCTTCTGCTCGATCCTTGCCTCTCTCTTCGTCGGTACCGCCGTGAGTATGGTGAACGAACTCGTCACCTCGCTCGGCACGCGAGGGGCTGTCGTTGAATCTGCCGCGACCATGCCCACCGCCGTGCGTGATCTGGCACCGTCCGACGGGAGCTCGAATCTGCCGGCCTCCGTCCGCCGCGTCAAAACCCTTGTCCAGCGCCTTCGCCGGCCACTGGAGGATTGGTTGCTGGCCAAGGGCTATGTACGCGTACCCATCGCGATCGTCGTGCTTTATCTCCTGAAGGGGATCTTCGCATTCTTCGCGGTCTACGAATTGCGGCGCGTCGGGCTGCGGACGGTGGCCGACCTGAGGGCGGAGCTCTACGAGAAGACCCTCGGCCAGTCGGATGCCTTCTACGGCGAGCATTCGACGGGAGAGGTGTATTCGCGGCTGCTGGTCGATGTAGCTCGTATGCAGCAGATTCTTGGGGGAGAGGTCTCTTTGGCGCTTCAGTCGCTCCCATTGATCGTGGTGCTCCTGCTCGTGTCCTTGATCTACGCCTGGCAGATGACCGTTGCCTGCTTGGTCGTGATCCCCGTTTTCGCCTACGCAGGAGGGCGTTTCGGTCGGAGGATCAAGACCTCGTCACGTCGCAGCCAGGAACGCTCGGCCGAGCTGACAGCGCTCGTCGAGGAAACCCTCCTCGCGCGTCGCGTGGTGCAGGCCTTCGGCGCGATGGCTTATGAGCTCGAGCGTTTCCGCCGTGTGCTGTACAAGATGCTACGACAGGACCTCAAGGTGGCCCGCGCCGCGGCGGCAACCCCTCCGGCCATGGAGTTGATCGGCGCGTTGACGGGTGCCGTCCTGATCATCTTCGCCGGAAAGCTGATCCGCGGAGGCCAGGTGAGCGGCGGCGAGGTTTTTGTTTCCGTGATCTGTCTGTTCGTCATCTTCGGCAACGTGCGTCGCCTCGGCCAGGTGAACAACTCCCTCCAGCAGGCTCTGGCTTCCGCGCGCCGCGTCTTCGAGGTGCTCGACGCGCCGAACACCGTCATCGACAGCCTGGATGCGCAGGTCTTACCTCCTGTTCAGCGAGAGATTCGCTTCGAAGGGGTTAGCTTTCACTATGGTCGGGGTCCCGTGCTGCGGGAGGTGGAGCTCACGATTCGCACGGGCGAAATCCATGCCCTCGTCGGTGCCTCCGGTGCCGGCAAAACGACGCTGGCGATGATGATTCCGCGTTTCATGGATCCCAGCGAAGGGCGCGTGCTGATCGATGGACATGACCTGCGTTTGGTGACCCTCGCGTCCCTTCGCTCTCAGCTCGCACTCGTGACCCAGGAAACACATCTGTTTGATGACTCCGTCTTTGCCAACATCGCCTATGGCCAGCCAGAGGCGGGCTTTGATGAGGTCCGCGAGGCCGCACGTTCTGCGAGCGCGCTTGGTTTCATCGAGGCGTTGCCCGAAGGGTTCGATACTCCTCTCGGCGACAAGGGTGGGCGCTTGTCGGCTGGACAACGTCAGCGAGTTGCCATCGCCCGGGCCTTTCTGAGAGATGCGCGCATCCTCGTCCTGGATGAGGCGACATCGGCGCTCGACTCGGAATCGGAACGCCTTGTCCAGGAGGCCTTGGAACGCTTGCTTGTGGGGCGGACGGCGCTGATCATCGCCCATCGCTTGTCGACGGTGATGCGTGCCGATGCGATCCACGTGCTTGATCAGGGACGCATCGTTGAAAGCGGCACCCATCAGGAGCTCACAGCTCAGGGAGGGCTTTACGCACGGCTCCAAGCGTTGCAGCAGCTCTCCGGTGCCGCCGAATAGCTCCTTCTCGAGAGGATGCGGGGGACGCGCCGCCTCCGCCCTTCTCCTCAACGCAGCGCGAGAAGGAGAAAGTAGGCGAGCAGCACGAGGGAGGTGAGACCTTCTCGATTGCGCATGAAGCGCTCTTTGCGCCAGGGCTCTGCTCCTGATTTCCAGGAGCTTCGCCCGGGAAACAGCGCGGGAACGGCTTCGCGATAGGCCTCGTAGTTGACCCCATGTTGCAAGGCGAGTCGCGCACCTTCGACTCTCTCCTTACGCGGGAGGTAGTAGGCAAAGAAAAGAGCGTACCCGCCAGCGAGGACCGCGAGGCTCAGGTAGTGGGGTAGCCAGGCGGCTACGCCGACGCCACTGAGCAGCAGCAGGCGGCCGAGGTACATCGGATGCCGTACCCAGCAATAAGGACCTGAAGTGATGAGCCGCTCCGTCTTGTGGAGGTGCCCAGCCGCCCAGATGCGCAGGGCTTCACCCGCGACGAGCAGAAGCCCACCCGCAACGAGCGAGAGGGGGTTCGGCTTGGCGAACGCGGCGAGCGTGGCGAGAGCAGCGAAGAGCAGCAGCAGGCGGCCTCGGGCTGACACCGCTCCTTTCGACACCTCCACCTCCTCTCGTGCGGGTCGCTCCACCGCGCTGAGGATCATAACTCTCCATGAGTCTATCCCGCTCGGTGCCGCGGCTCGCTGGCGGCGGGCGGGGCGGGGTTACGAGCTTCCCCGAGTGACACAGGATACCCTGGACGAGGAGGAGTTGTTCCTTGCTTGACGTAGGATCCATCGGACTGACGCGCGCGGAGCTCGAGCTACGACGGGAGCGCTATCTCGTGCGGGGGCGTTGGAGCAAGGCCGACGTCTGGGTGACGAGCCTGCGGGGAGGGCGCCGCGTCGTGGTTAAGGACTTCGCGCACAAGTCTTTGATCGGGCGCGTTTGGGGCTGTCTTCAGGTCTGGCGTGAGGCCCGGCTACTCGTCTTGCTTGGCGATATGCGCGCGGTGCCGGCACTCATCGCGCGCCTGGGTGCGCTGGCGCTGGTGATCGAGTATGTGGATTGCGTCCCTCTCTTTTGGTGTTCTGAGCCTGAACGGGCGCAGGGTTGCCTCGCTCAACTGGAAGACATTCTCGAGGAGATGCGGCGGCGCGGAGTGATTCACAACGATCTGCGCTCGCGCGAGAACATTCAGCTCGCGCCCGCCCAGGGGCGCGTCATCTTGCTGGACTGGGCCGGGGGTGTTTGCCTGCGGCCGGGATCCTGGGCCTATCGCTGGCTTTACCCGAGTCTGCGCGTGGCGGACACCGCGGCGTGCTTGAAATGGAAGCAGCTCCTTCGGCCCGATCAGATCTCCGATCAGGATCGCCGTTTCCTGCGTCGCTTCCGAGTTCTGCGGGTTCTGTGGCCCTTCAACCGCAAGGGCCTTGGCGCGTTCGCACCGCGGTGCGCAGCGGCGAGCAGAGGGGAGGCATCTTGCTCCAGCTCGGATCAGTTCACGAAGTAACCGGCGCGCGTGCGCACCTCGACCTTCGGCCGAGCAACCTTGACCTCCAGCTTGCGCCAGGTTTCGCCCGGTCGCGCGGGTGAGGGAGAGAAGGCGATGTGGTACTGGTTGCGCAGCTCCTCGAGGATGTCGCGGTAGGTCTTGGTCAGGCGGGAAGACCGGCGGATGCGGAAGAAGCGGCCACCGGTTGACACCGCCATGCGTCGCAGGACCTCGGCGGTCGTGAGCCGTCCCGTGTAGTCCGGTTGCTCCTCGAGCCCTGCTCCGAGCCCGATAGTGAACAGAAGCAAACCGGCCTTGTGGCCGCGCCGAATGGCTTCTTCCAAGGTGTGGAACGAGCCTGGCTCGAGCCCCGAGGCCGACTCATCGCGCCCATCGGAGAGGATGACAGCGATCTTGCGCGCGGCCGGCGGTGCGCCGGTGAGGTGCTTGCCGGCGTCGAAAACGGCGTCGTAGAGCGCGGTGCCTCCTCCCGGCTCGAGGCGCTGGATCGAGGCGATCGCCCGACGATGATCGGTCGAGAGCTCACTTTCGACATGCGAGCTCTCGCTGAATGAGATGACGCTGACAAGATCTCGTGCGTTCAGGGATCGGACGAAGGATTGGGCCGCGTTTTTGGCGGCGGTCAACTTGCGACCCTCCATGGTCAAAGAGGTGTCGATGACGAGCGCGACGGCGAGAGTTGCGACGTCGTCATCCCAACGCTCGATCTTGATGGGATGGTCATTCTCCAGGAGGGAGAAGGCATTCCGGGGAAGGCCCTTGAGCGCCCGTCCGTTGGGACCGGTGACCGTCACGGCGAGGTTGACCAAACGAACGTCAACGGTGCTGAGTCCCGCCGGTCGCGTCGTCAGGCTTTGGCGCAGCACGCGCCCGTCCTTGAGATGCACGACGACCGAGAAAGTACGCGGGCCAGGGCTATTCCCCGCATCGACCTTGGCGCGCCAGGGCGGCCTTCGGAGCGTGGCCGCTTCGGCCGCGTCCACGAGGACATCTGCCCGGTCAATGAGCTCGTCCTCGACACCCTGGATCAGAATCACGACCTCGGTTTCGCCGATCGTTATGTCGTGAACCTGCGGCTTGAGGATGACGACCCGGGCATCCTCCTCCGCCAGACCCGAAAGGAAGCTGCCGCAAGTGGCGAGCGCCACGAGAACAACGCGTGCCTGTCTTAGCGCCGCTTGAGACATGGAATGGGGAACTCGCATCCAGCCTCCGTTCGGCCTTGGCAAGGCCGGCGGGGTCCCCCAAACAATTATGCTGCCATGAAGTCGCCGCGGAGCACAAGAGAGCTGGCTCTGCGGTCTCTCGTTTCCATTGGGCGGAGGAGCGTTCATAATCCCGCTGGAATCGCGGGGCACAAGGCCGCGGTCGTGCGCACTCGTGCGGCGGTTGCCCGTCGCCACGAGCTTCCACGAACGACGCGAGATGGTGCGGGACAATCCCCACCCGGAGGTGCGAAATGGTGGTGCGAATCGAAGATCGTCTGGAACTCGAGGCGAAGCAGTTGGGCTGGTGTTGTCCGTCGGAGTGGGTCGACTATGGGACGACCGCCGACATCGACGCTTGCCAGGAGATCTTCGGTCAGCCCCGGGCCGTGGCGGCCTTGCGGCTCGCGCTGCGCCTGCGCGCACGGGACTACAACGTCTTCGTGGCGGGGGCGTCCGGTACGGGAAGGACACGCACTGTGCGTCGTGTGCTGATGCAGGAGAAGGCCCACGGTCGGACGCCGGACGACCTGTGCTATGTCGTGAACTTCGAGGACCCCCGAGCGCCACGTCTGCTGCGTCTCCCCGCCGGCAAGGGGCGCGTGCTGCGTGAAGCTCTCACGGCCGCCGCGGACCGATTCCGCCAGGGGGTTGCGGCCTTGCGGGCGTCAGGGACTCACCGGCGCCGGCGCGAAGCGGTGCTGCGCGGCTACCTCGATGAGCAGGCGAAGCTGCTCTCGGCCTTCCAGGAGGAGATCGCGGGGGAGGGTTTCGCGCTTGTGGAGGTCAATCTCGGGCCCTATCGGCGCCACGACCTCGCGCCGGTCGTCGAGAACCAGCCGGTCCCCTTCCAGGAGCTGAGCACCCTGGTCCACGACGAGAAGATTAGTGAGGAGGACGCGGCGCGGCTCATCAAACGTCATCCTGAGTTGGCGGCGCGGCTGGCGCAGACGGCGGCGCGCTACCGTGGCATCGCCCGCGAGCTCGAGCAGGAGCTGGCAGCGAAGGATCGGGACGCTGCGCAGCCTCTTGTCGACGAAGTTCTCGGCGAGGTCGAGGAGCGGTTGCAAGTCAAGCCAGAGGAACGCCCCGGACTGGGTGAGTATCTCGACACGGTGCGCGAGTTCTTGCTCGCGGTCTTTCCGTTGTTGTTCAGTGCTGGCGAGCGTGTGGCGGGTGAAGCCGGAGCCCTCGAGCAGCTCACCCCGGACCCGCTCGCCGCGCTGCAGGTCAACGTTATCGTCGATCGCACTGGTCAGGAAGGCATGCCGATCGTCGAAGAGTCCAACCCGACAGCCTCGCGCCTATTCGGTTTCGTGGATGTTCAGCGCACTCCCGACGGCGAGTTACGCGCGGATTTGAGCGGAATTCGCGCCGGATCCTACCATCAGGCAGACGGGGGTTTTCTGTTGATCAATGCTCACGACATGCTCGTTGAGGAAGGCGCCTGGACGAGCCTGCGCAGAGCGATGCGCTCCGGCATGGCAACCATTGCCGGTGCGGGCAAGGATCTGCCCTCTCCGCTGATGCCGGAGGAGGCGCCCATCGATGCGACGGTGATCCTCGTAGGAACTCCTGCGCTGCGCGATGCGGCGGCGCGCGAGGACGGGGAGTTCAACAAGCTCTTTAAGGTCGTTTCGGTGTTCGAAGAGCGCGTCCCGCTCGCTCAGGAGAGCGTGCGTTCCTACAGCTGCTTCCTCGCGCATGTCATCCAAGAAGAGGGACTCCTGCCCCATCGCGCAGAAGCCGTAGCGCGGATTCTTGAATCGATGGTGCGCCTCGCGGGCAGTCGCGACTATCTCTCGACGCATCTGCGCATCTTCACAGATCTCGCACGAGAGTCCTCATGGACGGCCCAGCAGGAAGGTGCGGATGAAGTGCGACGCGAGCACGTCGAAGCCGCTTTTGTCGCTCGCCGGGAACGTTCGGGCTTGATGTCATCTCGGATCCTCGAATCGATCGAGAAGGGGCTATTGCATCTCGAGACCCAAGGCGAGCGCATAGGGCAGATCAACGCTCTGGCCGTCGTCGAGTCGAGTCTCGAGCGCATGGGCTATCCTTCGCGAGTCACCGCCACGACGGCCGTCGGGCGTGCCGGGATTATCGACATCGAGCGCGAGGCCGAGCTCTCGGGCGAGATCCACACCAAAGCCTCGTTGATTCTCGGCGGCTTCCTCCGATCGCGTTTTGCGCAGCGTCAGCCGCTCGCGATCACGGCCAGCATTTGTTTTGAACAGTCCTATGGGGGTATTGAGGGTGATTCCGCCTCCTGCGCCGAGTTGATCGCGCTTCTGTCCTCGATTGCCGAGGCGCCGATCCGTCAGGATCTCGCTATGACCGGGGCCGTCGATCAGCACGGTAATGTCCTCGCGGTCGGCGGCGTCAACGAAAAGGTCGAGGGTTTCTGGCGTGTGTGTCGCAGCAGAGGTCTGACAGGGACTCAGGGGGTCGCGCTCCCGGCGACCTCGGTGGAGAGCTTGCAGCTTCTGCCGGAACTCGTCGACGACGTGCGAGCAGGGCGCTTTCACGTCTACGCTGCCCGGCGCATCGAGGAACTCGTGGAACTCATGCTAGGTGTCCCCTTTGGGAGGGAAGGCGACGATGGGCGCTGGGTGGCCGGGTCACTCGGCGCGCGCGTTGCGGCGCGGATTCAAGAGATGGCGTCCCTGGTCCAAGAGTTTGGTCCCGACTGCCAGTTCTAACGCCTTTGGCGCCGTGTCGTTCCTTAACGGGGCTGATCGTTGGACATCCAGGCGCGGCTCCTCTTCGCTCCTGCCGATTGGACGCTTGTCGCGATGATCAATAACGAGATAATATGCGGCCATGATGCAAAAAGGGAAGATGACATCCGGAGATCAGAAGGAGCGGGAACGGGTTGTCTTCGACGAGAGTGATCGCGCGATTCTCGGCATTCTTCAGGAGAATGCCCGCTGCTCACGTGCGCGTATCGGCGAGAAGATCGGGCTCTCCGCGGCAGCGGTGCATGAGCGGATCAAGAAGCTCGAGCGCGCTGGTGTGATCCGCTCCTACGTCGCGTTGGTTGACCCGCAACGGGCGCACTGTGACCTGCTGGCCTTTGTCAATCTCTTCATCGATCATCCGCGTCACGAGGCGGCCTTCCTCGAGGAGGTCAGCAGCATGTCGGAGGTGCAGGAGTGCCACCGAGTCAGCGGGGCGTCCACGTGCCTGTTGAAGGTGCGTGTCCCCGATCGCCATGCGCTGCAGACCTTGATCCTTGATCGACTCAATGCACTGCAGGGTGTGCGCGGGACCGAGACGGTCGTCGTGCTCAGGACGACCAAAGAGACTCCCCGGCTCCACCTGGGCGGTGCAAGGCCTATATTTTGAGGAGCGGGACCCAGCCGTTCTCATGGCGGCTCACAGCAGAGTGCTCCACGAAGCAGGCGGAGTGAGACGGATCCGGAGGAAAGGTGGCGGCTCGTGCGACCATCGTGACACTTGGTTTGGGTGCGGTTTTCATTGCCGCATTTGCAGCAAGCCAGATTTCGCGTCCTCAGGCGACCGCCGTGGGCTGGACTGAAGTCGCCAGTGGATCGACGATCCGGGATGCCGACGGCACGCGAGCCGCGGAGGTCCGCGATCTCCGCGCGCAGCTCGAGGAGATTCGCTCGCTGTTACCCGGAGCCGGATCGATGGCCTTGGCGGAACTCACGGTTCCGCAACGGGCTGAGCTGTGCGGTCAGAACGTTCCGCTTGAGCGGCCGCGAGTGCGCGAGGGCCTCGCCTATGAGCTGATTCTCAGCGCGGGTCGGCCGTTGATGCCGATGCTCTGGATGCGACGCGCCCCGGCCGTACTGCCGATGATCGAGCGCAAGCTATCTGCTGCCAGCTTGCCGGACGACCTCAAGTACCTGGCAATGATCGAGTCGGACTTGCGGGAGACGGCGCGCTCCCCGGCGGGGGCGGCGGGGTTGTGGCAGTTCGTGCGTGGCACGGGGCGTCGCTATGGGCTTCGGATCGATCGCTATCTGGATGAGCGTCTCGATTCACTGGCCTCGACGGACGCCGCGATCGCTTATCTCTCCGACCTTCACGAGGAGTTCGGCGATTGGTTTCTTGCGATGGCGGCGTACAACGCGGGTGAGAACAAAGTGCGTGCCGCGCTCGATGCCTCGCCGTCGGCTTCGTTCTTCGAGCTCTATCTGCCTTATGAGACACGGCGCTACGTGTACCGCATTCTGGCGGCCAAGCTGATCACCGCGAATCCGACGAGCTATGGGCTCGTGCGCATGACGGCCTACGACCAGCCCAACTACCGAATTGTCGAGGTGGAGGTGCGTCGCGCGCGGGCCGACCTCAAGAAGCTCGCCACCGAGCATGGCCTGGATTACTCGGCGTTGCGTCTGGCCAACCCGCAGATTCGTTCGTCAAGCCTGCCGAGGGGCCGTCATCGCCTGCGTATTCTGAAGCATTCGCCACGGTCCGAATCCCATTGACGCGTCGCGGCTCACAGGCCACTTTCCGGAGGGGTCGGTGCCGGTACGATTTGCGGTGCTGACGCGGTGAGCTTCTCGCTGGATTCGAAGGGAAAGCTCGTCGCCGAGAACTGCGCGAAGAGCTCAGTCACTCGCTCGACGTAGCGCAGGGTCACCGAGCCCTTGGCGCGGCCGTGAGCCAGGGCATTTGCGACGAGAGGGTCGTCGAGCGACACAAGCACCTCGGCGACGCCATGCTTCCAGCGATCCGGATTCAGACCGCGCATCGCTGCGAGTGCGCGTGCATCTTGCACGTGACCGAGGCCCATGTTGTAGGCGGCGAGGGTGAAGCGCATCCGGTCAGAGGGGGGCACGTCGGAGAAGATCCCGTCGAGCCACTTGAGCAGACCTGCTCCGGCGGCGACGTTCTGGGCGGGGTCGAAGGGGTCTCCCGCGCCATACTCGATGGCTACGGCCGGCATGAGTTGGAGCAGGCCCATCGCGCCGCGAGGTGAAACCTCCCAGCGGTCGTAGCCGCTTTCGGCAAAAGCAAGTGCGGCGAGCAGTCGCCAGTCGAAGCCGAAGCGCACCGCCTCGCGTTGGAAGAGCGCATCGTAGGGCGAGAGCACGGCTCCGCCGGCGCGAAAGGTGGGGCGCCGACGCGATCGCAGGCGCAGCGGGTTTTCGAGATAGCGTTGCTCGAGGGTGGCCAGACGTCCGCTGTGAACCTCCTCATGGAGCCAAGCGTTGACCCGCTCGCGCAGCTCGGGCGAGTTGGGGCGCAGGGCCCAGCGAAAAGGAAGCGCGGCGCCGAGCGGAGCACTCATCTCGAGGGCCTGATAGACGGCCAGCTCGAGGCGCGCCCGGCGCTGGCCCATCAGGACGAGCGGCAGCTCGCGTCGCGCGGCGCGCAGCGCGAGTTGTTGGTCCGAGATCTGCGCCGGCAGGAGGATGATCCGGAGCCGGCCGCCGAGCTTCCGGCGCCAACGGTGGGCCCGTTCGGCGAGGGCTGAGTGCCGGCGTACAGCGAGGGTCTGGCCGACCAGATCCTCGATGCGCCTGATATGGGCCGCCGAACGGCCGAGGAGCACGGGGTGTGAGATTTCGAAGGTTCTCGACCAGCTCACAGGGGTCAACACGGGACGCGGGCCGGTCTCGGAGAAGGCGACCAAGTCGACGCGTCCCTCGGCGAGATCGCACAGGCTGGTGTCGGGATTCCTCGGCACTGCAATGCTCAGCTCGACGCCGAGCGAGCGGGCGAAGGCCTGCGCCATGTCGTGGCCGAGCCCCTCGGTCTTGCCGCGGTAGATTGTCAAGCCGATCTCGTCCGAAGGAATGGCGATGCGGATCACTCCCCGGGCCACGATGGCGTCGAGATCTCTCGTGATGACGGGGCGGAGTTGCGGAGGGAGAACGCTCGGTCCAGCCGGGGGC
>CAYSMT010000021.1:0-13532 GCA_964432135.1 uncultured Acidobacteriota bacterium | reverse complement strand
CGGGGCCGATGCCTCTTACGGCGGCGTCGTGGGTGGTTACGGCAAGATCGTTACCAAGACGGGAGGCAACGAGTTCGAGGGCACCTTTAATCTCTTCTTCCGTGACAGCGCCTTTGACAACGACCGGGGTGGCGGTATCGACCCGCTCAGCTATGGCTTGTTCCAACCTTCCTTCTTGTTTTCGGGGCCGATCATCAAAGATCATCTGTGGTTTGTGCTCGCCCACGAGTACGTGGATCTCCAGGATCCGGTCAATCTCATCGGTGGCGGCGGTTTTGTCGTCACTCGCAACCAGTGGGAGCACTCCGACAAGATCACTTGGCAGGTCAATCCCGAGAATAAGGTGCAGTTCCAGTACACCGCCGATCCACTCGAGGTGTCACCCGCCGCGGCGAATGCGCTCGCACCACCGGCCTCGGGCGTCTTCTACGAGGCCGGCGGGCCGACCTACTCCTCGAAGTGGACGGCGACGCTCTCTCCGAGATTCTTCTGGGAGGCGACCATCGCCTTCTCAGATATTGAGTACAAGTGGTTCCCTTACGATAGGACGGCGCGCAATAGCTGCGTCGTGCCCCGCAATGAGGGCGAGGACTATCTCGGCTCTTTGTACTGCCGTGACGACGATCGTGGCGGACTGCGCTCGGGAGTGTTCTTCGACGATCACAAGGACTTCCGCCAGCGCTGGACCTATCGCGTCGATGCCGAGCAGTTTCTCTCCGACTTCATGGGGGGCGATCATCGCATCAAGATGGGTGGTTCCCTCGAACGGGTGCGCTATTCGAACGTCGATGATTACCGGGATTCGATGCGGATCACGAAGTTCGCTTCCACGGGGACCGTGATCGATCCCGTGGGAGGCAACCCTTCGGCGCCCGCCTCGGCCCTCGTGACGACGATCTTCGACCCGGCCCATTCCACGACACGGGCCCGGGGCAACTACTACGCCGCGTGGATCAGCGACTCTTTCACGCCGCGGTCGAACATGAACTTCATCGTGGGTCTGCGCCTCTCGCGCGAAGAGCTTTCGACCAACGGCTACACCGCGTTCGACCCTGTGGCCGAGCGCGCTGCTTGGAGCCGCTTTCTCGATGACTGCGCGTCGAAGGGTCGTACGCCGGTGCAATGCATGAGCGGCTTCAACGGCCAGCAGCTTTTCACCGTGCATCCGAGCGATCTTCCCGGCGACATCGGCTGCAGCATCGTCAATAACTTCTGGCAATGTGACATGCTCTCGCCCGCAGCGCGTTTTGGCCGGCCGATCACCATGCGAGACGACGATTCCTTCGATCTGGTCAATACGGATATCGAGCCGCGCTTTTCGATGTCGTGGGATCCCTTCGATGATGGCAAGACCCGTATCGCCGCGACCTGGGGTCGTTTCTTTGCCAACACGATCCTCGAGCCCATCACACGTGAGTCCGGTGGCGCCAGAACGAATCGCGTTCAGACCCTCGATGCCCAGGGACATCTGCTCCAGGCGAATCCGACCTCCAACACCGTTCAGTCGGCTTACACGATCTTCGTGATGGACCGTAACGTCAAGCGCCAGCACATGGACGAATGGAGCTTCCTTGTGGAGCGCGAGATCGCTTCTGAGACCTCGGTACGGGCGCGTTACATCTCGCGGCGCTACAAGGACCAGCTTCAAGACATCGACATCAACCATGCGCCAGTGCTCTGGGAAGAGGCTCTGGCGGACTTTCCCGGTGCCGAGGAACGCTGCGTGCGGATTGGTGATTACGCCGACTGCAGCGGGCAGTTCCGGTCGATCACGCCAGAGAATCCACTACCCTACGGCCCGGATGGCTCGCCGGATTTGCAGATCGTATCCCCCTTCTTCAACAACATCTACAAGATTGGCAACTTCACCTCGACCCGCTACAACGCCTTCATCCTCGAGCTGACCCGCCGCTACTATCAGAACTGGGAGCTGAACGCCTCCTACACCTTCTCGAAGGCCCTCGGCCAGGCTGAGGACTACGCGCAGCAGGTCGGGGACGACGCCACGAATATCGATGATGAGTACGGCTACCTTGGCCACGACGTGCGTCACGTGGTCAAGATCAACGGCCGGGTCTTCATTCCGCTGTGGGGCGGCTTCCGTATCGGCGGTTCCATGGGCTGGTACTCCGGGCTGCCTTACTCGATCGTCGAGGAAGGCAATGTTGTCGACTTCCCGACGAATCTTGGCCGGGGCGCCTCGGGTACCAACTGGGGCCAAGGGAGCGGGCGTTTCACCTTCGCCGTCGCGACGCAGCGCACCCGCTTCCCGACGCACCGGCGCAATGATCAGCGGAACGACGCCTTCTGGGACTTCAACGCCAACATCCAGAAGGAGTTCCATATCAAGGACGCGCGGATCACGGCGCAGTTCCACATTTTCAATCTGCTGGGTGATACGACGACCTTCATCACTCGGGTCGTACAGCGTCGGCTTGGTCAGATTGGTGGTAAGGAAGTCGTCGTGCAATTCCCCGAAGCCGTGAAACGTCAGGGACGGCAGTTCCAGTTCTCGCTCAAGGTCAACTTCTAGCCGGGCCCTGACGACCTTCGCAAGAGCCGCTCGGCGCTCGCCGGGCGGCGCTCCCAAGCCTCCCGCATGCGGGAGGCTTTCTGGGTTATGGCCAGGCGCTCTGGTGCGGGCGTGGGCATCCTCGCCGGTGCGAGGAGACGCCATGGTAAAGAGAGCAAGGTCGACCCCAACGAAGCTGCGACGCTCTCGCGGTCGTTGGGCTGAGGGACACGCCGTTGCCTATCTTGAGCGCGAGGGTTTCGAGATCCTCGCGCGCAATCGGCATCTCGCCCGCGGCGAACTCGACATCGTCGCGCGCGAGGGGCGCGTGATCGTCTTCGTCGAGGTGCGCTCACGGCGCTATGGCGGCGCTTTTTCTCCTGAGGGCAGCCTGAGCCTAGCCAAGCGCCACCGCCTGGTCGGAGCGGCTCGGTGTTGGCTCGCGCTCAGCGGCCTCGGCGAGGTGTACTGCCGCTTCGATCTCATCGCCGTGCGCTTCGGCCCCCAGGGTGTGCGTCTGCGACACTACCGGGGCGCCTTCGTCGACGACTTCTGATCCGCGATCTTCCGCGCGGTGATCAGCAGGTGGAAGTGGCCGCGTTCGACCTGGCAGCTCAGGCCGGCTGTTGCCAAGAGCCTTTCGAAAGAGCTGGCATCGAGGAGCAAGCTGCTCATGCCAGCCCAGCGCTCGAGGCGGGCGATCCAGGTCCCGATGAAGCTCTGCGGGTCGGGCTCGAAGAGCACCACCCGGCCGTCCGGGGCGAGCACGCGTGCGAGTTCTGTGGTAACCGCTGACAGATCCGCCATGTGGTGGAAGGCGTCGAGGATCACAAGACGCTCGAAGCTCGCGTCGGAGAAGGGGAGCTGCTCGGCCCGGGCGCGGATGCTCGGCAGCCCCTTGCGCGCTGCGCGTCGGGCCATGGCCGCGGAGAGGTCGGCGACGCAGATCGCGTGCCCCTCCCGGGAGAGTTGGGCTGCGAGCCGTCCGGTTCCGCCCGCCAGGTCGAGCACGCGTGCCGGCGCATCGAAGGCGAGGGCGTCGATGACGCGGCGCAGGCCCCAGCGGCCGATCAGGGCATCCCAGAAGGGGGCGACGAAGTCAAATAGGCCGTTGCGTGGCCGGCGGGGAGTATTCCAGGGCATCTTTTTCCTTCGGGGCGGGATTCGCAGGAGAGCATCGCCTATAATCGCGCATCCCGGGAGCGAGGGCGAGACGCGCGCTCCGGTGAGCGTGCTCTCGAGGCGTCGGTGACGCTCAGGAACACGACGAGGAGTCAGGCGATGCGTGAAGCGGTCATGAAGTTGTGGCCAGAGATCGAGTGGATTGAAAACGTCGCGTTGCGCGAGCAAGTGCTCGCGACCTGGGTGCGCGTCATGGAGCGCTCGCCGCTTATGCCGGAAGATCTCGAGCACATCCCTTTCACTTTGCTGGTGCCGAATTGCCAGGCGAGCTTCATGGAGCACAAGCGCTGTGTCGTTCATATCGCGCGCCGCAGCGCCGAGGCGATGCAGGATTTTCTCGGCCGCGCACTGAGCATCGACCGCGATATCGTCATCGCCGGCGCGATCCTCGCCGACGTCGGCAAGCCGCTCGAGTACGAGCTCGTCGACGGTCAGGCGCGCCAGAGTGCGCGTGGCCGCGCGCTCCGTCATCCCTTTACGGGAGTTGCCGTAGCGCTCGAGTGCTCGGTCCCGGATGCCGTGTGTCATATCATCGCGTCTCATGCGGGTGAGGGCGATCTGGTCAAGCGTAGCGTCGAGGCGACGATCGTCCATCACGCCGATTTCATGGCGTACTTGCCGTTCAAGAGCCTGGTCTGACCCGGAAGGGTCCCCGCGGAGGCGGATGATCCAGGAGGGCCGCATGCCCCAGACCGTCATCGAGAAGATCGCGCAGCTCCACATGCTCTCCGGGCCATCGGAGCGCCCCGTTCGGGCCGGCGACGTGCTCACGATTCGTCCGCGGCATGTGATGACCCACGACAACACAGCGGCCGTGCTGAACAAGTTCGAAGGGATTGGAGCGCGGCGCGTCCACGACGCCAGCCAGCCTGTGTTCACCCTCGACCACAACATTCAGGACCGCTCGGCGGGCAATCTCGCCAAGTACAAGCGGATGGAGGCTTTCGCGGCCCAGCAAGGGATTTCTTTTTACCCCGCCGGTGCCGGCATCGGCCATCAGATGATGATCGAAAACGGACATGTCTTGCCCGGGAGCTTCGTCGTGGCCTCGGACTCCCACGCCAACATGTACGGCGCCATGGGAGCGCTCGGAACGCCCGTCGTGCGTACCGACGCGGCGGCGATCTGGGCCAGTGGCGAGTTCTGGTGGCAGGTGCCGCGGACGGTCTTGCTCAAGCTGCATGGACGCCTTGCGGAAGGGGCCACCGGCAAGGACGTCATCCTCGCACTTTGCGGCCTGTACAACCAGGGTGAGCTTCTCAACGCGGCCGTGGAGTTCGGAGGGCCGGGTGTGGCGAGTTTGTCGATGGACGCAAGGATGACCATCGCCAACATGACGACGGAGTGGGGCGCTCTTGCGGGATGGTTTCCGGTCGATGCGCTGACTCTCGACTATTTGCGCTCGCGGCGGGATCGCGGCGCGCAGCGCATCACAGAGGAGGCCCTCGAGGCCTGGGCGCGGCAGCCGCCGGTTTCCGATCCGGGGGCGCACTATGCCGCGCGGATCGTTCTCGATCTTGCGGAGGTTACGCCGCGGGTCAGCGGACCGGACTCGGTCCAGGTTACGGCCTGTCTCGCCGAGATCGAGGCGCAGAAGATCCCGGTGCATAAGGCCTATCTGCTCTCCTGCGTCAACTCGCGTTTCGAAGACCTGGCGGCTGCGGCGCAGGTCCTCGAAGGAGGTCGCATCGCGGAGGGGGTCGCGTTCTACGTGGCGGCTGCGAGCCAGGACATCGAGAAGCAGGCCCGCGAGGCCGGGTTGTGGAAGATCTTCGAAGAGGCCGGGGCCGAGTTCCTGCCTCCCGGTTGCGGGCCCTGCATCGGGCTCGGTCGCGGTCTGCTCGAGGCTGGCGAGAACGGCATCTCGGCAACCAATCGCAACTTCAAAGGGCGGATGGGCTCACGCGAGGCGCGCTGCTATCTCGCCTCGCCGGCCGTCGTGGCGGCTTCGGCTCGGGCAGGGGTGATCCGTGGGCCTCAGGAGTGGTCGCGCCGGGAGATCACGCGGCATTTCGAGACCTTCGATGAGTTGGCCCCGGGGGGGGCGGCCGAGGTGGTCGAGATTCTCTCGGGTTTCCCGGAGCGGCTGTCCGGGCGCCTGGTCTTCCTGCCCCAAGACAACCTCAATACCGACGGGATCTACAGCAAGGACTACACCTACCGCGAAGACGTCAGCCCGGAGGAAATGGCGCGGGTCGTGATGGAGAATTACGATCCCACTTTCGCGTCACGCGTCATGGCCGGGGATGTCGTCGTCGGGCGGTGGAACTTTGGCACGGGTTCGAGCCGAGAGCAGGCTGTGACGGCATTGCAGGCCAAGGGCGTCCCGCTGGTGATCGCCGGCAGCTTCTCCCAGACCTATCTGCGCAATGCCTTCAATAATGGCTTCCTTTGCGTGGCTTGCCCCGACTTCGTTCGCCGGGTCGATGAGCTCCTCGCGGAGGAGGCGGCTGGAGAGCGGAGCGTGATCAGCGAAGACGACGTTACGATCGACTTCGCGGCGTCGCGTATCACCTGGCGTGGGGAGAGCTTCGGCTTCCCGGTGCTGGGTCCCGTACCTCAGGCGCTCGTCGTCGCCGGGGGGGTCGAAAAGCAGCTCAGGCACAAACTCGGGCTCGCCTAGGCGAGGCGACCCATTCCTGCGCGAGGCGAAAAGGGCCCGCGCGGTGGAAGGACTTCGAGACATGGCGCGACATACGGTGGTGAGCATGCCCGGGGACGGGATCGGTCAGACCGTCCTGCCCGAGGCGATCCGGGTCCTCGAGGCCGTCGGCTTCGACGCTGAGTATATCCACGCGGACATCGGCTGGGAGTTCTGGTGCCGTGAGGGAAATCCTCTGCCGGAGCGGACGATCGAGTTGCTCGCCGAGCACAAGCTCGGCTTGTTCGGTGCGATCACATCCAAGCCGAAGAACGAGGCCCTCGAGGAGCTGGCACCGGAGCTGCGTGGGAAGGGGCACGTCTACTTCAGCCCGATCGTTGCGATGCGCCAGCGCTTCAACCTCGATATCTGCGTGCGTCCCTGCCGCTCTTTTCCCGGCAACAAGCTCAACTTCATCCGGCGCAGCGCTGACGGTGGTTATGAGGAGCCCGCGGTCGACGCCGTCATCTTCCGCCAGAACACGGAGGGGCTCTACTCGGGGCTCGAGTGGAGCGATCCGCCCGAGGCCTTGCGTGCGGCCTTCGCGAGCCACCCGAAGTGGTCACCCTTCGCCGATGTGCCGCCGGAGGAGCTTGCGATCTCTGTGCGGCTGTTTACGCGGGCGGCATGTCGACGCATCTTGCGCGCGGCTTTTTCTTACGCGCGAAAGCATGGCTACAAGTCGGTGACTGTGTGTGAGAAGCCCAACGTGCTGCGTGAAACATCCGGAATGATGGAAGAGATCGCGCGTGAGGTGCATGCGGACTTTCCGGATATCGAGCACTGGTCGACGAATATCGACGCTCAGATGATGTGGTTGACGAAGAACCCGGAGACCTACGGTGTTCTCGTCGCGGGCAACCTCTTCGGTGACATCGTCTCCGACGCTTTCGCCGGGCTCGTCGGTGGTCTCGGATTTGCCTGCTCGGGCAATATCGGCGACGAGGTGGCCGTCTTCGAGCCGACCCATGGCTCGGCTCCCAAGTACGAGACTCTCAGCCCGTCGATCGTCAACCCGATCGCGATGATCCTCTCCGCGGCGATGCTGCTCGACCACCTTGGTGAGGGCGAAAAGGCCGAGCGGGTGCGCACGGCTGTCGCTGCCGTCATCGCCAAAGGCGAGGTGCAGGCCTACGACATGCTCAAGCTGCGCGGAGGGGCCGAGGTCATTGCCAAGGGCGCGGCGACGACCCAGCAGATGACCGACGCGATCATCGCGCAGATCTGAGCGCGCGATCCTGCTCGTAACGGTGAGCGAGGGAGACACGATGAGCGCAGCGAGGAAAAGGACGAGCAGCCAAGCCGGCCCGCTCGGCGAGCGTGTGCGCTCGGATCTGCATGTGGTCTTCCATCCTGCGAGCCGGGGCGGGATCTGTCTCGAGATCGACTCCAAGGTTGGTTTGTACTACGGCGAGGCGATCGAGGCGCAGGCCCGGAGCGTGCTCGAACGCTTCGGCGTACGTCACGCGCGCCTCGTGCTCAGCGATCGTGGAGCGCTACCTTTCACGATCGAGGCTCGGATCGTGACGGCCCTGCGCCGCGCGGGCTTGAGCGCCAAGCCCGCGCCGTCGCGTCGTCCCAAGCGCAGAGGCGGCCTGCGAGAGCGGCTGCGCCGTTCACGCCTCTATCTGCCGGGCAACACACCGAAGATGATGGTCAACGCCGGCCTGCATGGCGCGGATGCCATCATCCTCGATCTCGAGGACTCCGCGCCGCTGGCTGAGAAGGATGCGGCTCGCGCGCTCGTCGCCTCGGCGCTGCGTGTGTTGGACTTCGGCGCTGCCGAGCGGATGGTACGCATCAACCAGCTCCCGCTCGGTCTCGAGGATATCGACGCCGTGCTGCCGGCGGCGCCCGAGCTCCTGCTCCTGCCCAAGGTCGAAGATGCCCGCGAGGTCGCGGCCGTCGATGAGCGTATCGCCGCCGCGGGGCTCCCGTACCCCGTCGGGTTGATGCCGATCATCGAGTCGGCCCTTGGCGTCGAGAAGGCTTTCGAGATCGCGAAGGCCTCCGAACGCATCGTCGCGCTGACGATCGGCCTCGAGGATTACACGGCGGATCTTGGCGTCGTGAAGACGAAAGAAGGTGGGGAAACCCTCTACGCTCGCCGTCGCCTCGTCAATGCCGCGCGAGCGGCCGGTGTGGCGGCCATCGACTCGGTCTATGGTGATGTGGGGGACATCGAGGGGCTCGAGGCCTGGGCCCGCGCTTCTCGCGCGCTCGGTTTCGAGGGCATGGGCTGTATCCATCCAAGGCAAATCCCGGTGATCCATAAGGCCTTCGCGCCCTCATCGGCGGAGATCGAACGCGCGTTGCGCATCGTCGAGGCTTTTGAGCAGGCACGAGAGGACGGCTTGGGAGTCGTCAGCCTCGGCACGAAGATGATCGATCCGCCTGTCGTCAACCGGGCGCTCAAGCTCGTCGAGCAGGCGCGCGCGATGGGCCTGCTCGACGACACGAAAGGGGGCGGGCGATGAGTCGGAAGATACGTATGGTCCGTAACGCGCTCTCGCGTCTCGTGCCTACCGTGGTCAACGGCCAGCGTCAGGTTCCCTTCCAGGGTGTGGGGAAGTTCCGCCCGAAGGGGGCCAAGCACGGCGCGCCGATTCGCAGTGCGGCGGACTATCCCCGGAACGGGGACAAGCGCGTGCGCAGTCTGCGCGAGGCGCTCAAGAAATGTGGCCTACGAGACGGCATGGTCGTTTCGAGTCACCACCATCTGCGCAATGGCGACCGTGTTGCCGTCGAGGCGCTCAAGGCGGCCGGCCGCCTTGGTGTGAAGGACTTGATGTGGTTTCCCAGCGCTTCCTTTCCTTGCCAGGCCGAGGTCGTCGATCTGATGGAGCGTGGTGTCGTCCATCACATCGAGGGCAGCATGAACGGCCCTCTCGGGGCCTACTGTTCGGCCGGGAAGATGCGCGGGCTCGGTGTCCTGCGTTCCCACGGTGGGCGCTGGCAGGCGATCCAGGACGGGGAGGTCAAGATCGATATCGCCGTCATTGCTGCGCCGACGGCGGATGCCTTCGGCAATGCCAACGGCGCCTTTGGGCCATCGGCTTGCGGCTCGATCAACTTCGCGCTGGCGGACTCGCTCTACGCCGACAAGGTCATCGTGGTCACCGATCATCTCGTGCCCTTCCCTTGTGTGCCCTGGCAGATTCAGGGCAACAACGTCGATGTCGTTGTCGAAGTCGATTCGATCGGTGATCCGTCGAAGATCGTCTCGGGCACGACGCAGATCACGAAGAGCCCCGATCGGTTGCGTACCGCCGAGCTGATCGCACGCTTGTTGCGTGATACGGGCATCATGCGCGAAGGCTTTTCTTTCCAGGCCGGTGCGGGGGGCATCGCACTGGCCTTCGTCGGCTTCCTCAAGGAGATGATGAAGCAGACCGGCGTCCGGGCACGTTTCGTGCGCGGTGGCTCGACCAAAGTGCTCGTCGAGCTCCTCAACGAGGGGTTGACGGAGTACATCCTCGACGGGCAGACCTTCGACCTTGCGGGGGTCGCGTCGATTGGTCGTGACCCGCGGCATGTGCCGACCTCGCCCTTCACCTCGTACAACTTCCACGGTAAGGGCAACTTTGCAACGATGGTCGATGCGGCCGTGCTCGGTGCGACGGAGGTGGATGTCAACTTCAACGCCAACGTCGTGACGCACTCGGATGGGCGCTTGCTTCATGGAATCGGCGGTTGGCAGAACTGTCTATTTTCCGGCTGTACGATTCTCGCGGTGCCCTCCTTCCGCGACCGGATCCCCGTCATCGTCGACGAGGTGACGACGGTCACAGGACCCGGCGAGTTGGTCGACGTCGTGGCGACAGAGCGCGGCCTTGCGATCAACCCCCGCCGGCGTGATCTGCTGCGGGCGTTGCGGGGCTCTGACTTACCCCTGCGTTCGATCCGCGAGCTCAAGAATGAGGTCGAAGGGCTTTGCGGCGGGGCGCCGGCTAAGCCCAGGCTGAGCCGGGAGCCGGTCGCCGTCATCAAGTGGGTCGACGGTACGCTGATCGATACGGTTTTTCGGAGCTGAGCGAAGCGGGCTTGCCGGAGCAACCGAAGGACCGTCGGAGAGCTGATCTGCGTCCATGTTCTGTCCGCGTTTCGAAAGCGCATCGAAGCGCACACAAGGCGCAATCTTTGTTGACGCCCAGGGGGCTCGGCCGTATTCTTTCGGCTCGTCATTGGCGCCGTGGCCAAGTGGCTAAGGCAGAGGTCTGCAAAACCTTTATCCCCGGTTCAAATCCGGGCGGCGCCTCCAAAACACCTCAAATCTCAGCGAAAGAGCCAGGCACGTACGAGCTGTGGATGGGGGAGCGCTTCTGGGGGGAGCTCTGCGACGGCGGCGTCGAGACGGGTGTTCAGGTAGGGCAGGGCCGGTCCGAGCGCGAGCTCTTTGGCGGCTGCGGTGAAGGCGTCGCGGCGGTCGAGGACCCGACGGGCCGAGGTCGGGTCCAAGGGGTGTGGCCGCCCGGCTTCGCCGAGCACGCGGCGCGCCAGCGCCGTGGACGCGACAGCCGACCACTCGATTTCCTCGAGGGTACGGTAGCCCGCCGGCAGCGGTGTGAGTTCGGGCAGGCCTCGAGCCGCGTCGAGTGTCTCGGTGAGGAAGACGCCGAGCGCGTCGGCAGCGTCGAGGTGTTGGTCCGCAAGGAGAAGATCCGCGCGCGTGCGCCAGGGACGTTGACCGTCCTCGTCGAGGTAGTGGGGACGGGGCGCGAGCAGCCCCTGGAGGGTTTGGCGCAGCGGCGGGTCGAGGCGCGCCAGGCCGTTGGGAATCGTCGTGAGCGAGCCGTTTTGGATGTTTCGCGCGCGCAACGCCCGTTCGAGCAGAGCGCCGACCGCCACTCGATTGAGCTCGAAAACCGAGAGGCTGGCGAGGGCCGCCGCCGCGAAGGAGGGCGCGCGGCCCTCGGAAAGAAGTTCGAGACCAAGGTTGATGTGGGCGAAGGCGGTCGCCAGACCGTCGGCGTGAGTCTGGTGTTCTCCAAGGTGCTCGAGGCTTGCGACGGCAAAGCGGTTGCCCAGGCGGACAATGTCATGCAGCACCTGTTCCGCGGCGTCGCGAGGCAGGTCAGCGAGGGCGTGGCGAAGGGTTGTCAGGGTCGCCGCGCCTGTTTCGGCCAGGGCGCCGCACTCCATGGCGGCCGCGTTCGTGATCTTCAACGCTTGGACGCGCTCAGCGAGGCGCGCGCGGGCGATGGGATCTACCTCGGGTGTGGCCGCCCAGACCTCAAGGGCTTCGTCCAGCTCGGGAAAACCCCTCTCGGCGAGACGTGTGCTGCGCTCCCCGAAGGCCTGCTCCTCTTGCTCGGCAGGGACGATCCACAGCACTTGTTCCAGGAGCGCCTCGTAGGCCGTCTGGCGTCGTTCTCGCAGCAGGCCGAGACCGTCCCAGACGGCTTTCAGCGCGCCGGCCGGAATGCCCTCACGACCTTCGAGGAAGTAGACCCCGTCCAATGAAGGGGTCGTTCGCTCTGGGGGCCAGTAGGCTTCATCCACCGATTCGTCGAGCTTGTACACGTGCAGGAGGCGAGACAGGGCGAGCACGACGTTCGCCTCGTCCGCTTCAAGCAGCCAGCGCGTCACGAGCTCGGCGTCCGCCTTGCGGAAGCGTTCGATCCAGGCTGAGAAGCGTAGCGGGTCGAAGCCCTCGTGAGTCCAAGCGTCAATGTCGACCAGGAAGTCGATCTGGTGACGCGAGGCATAGCGCAGCAGTGGTGTGGCGCATTCAAGCCCCGCCTCCTGTAGTGTGAGGAAGAGTTCCTGGGCCGCCAGCGAGCGCACGAGCTCCGCGGGACGCGGGGAGGCGAGGATCGCCTGGACGCGCTTTGTGGGCTCGAGCTCGAGCAGGGATCGCTTTCTCTCGAGGATGGCTCTTTTCTGGGGGTTCACGGCGCCTCATCCCGGCCGGGCTGCGCCCGAAGCGCTGCTCTCGCGACGGCTATCCCACCGTCTCGCAAGCCGCGATGTATTGTGCGGGCAGACCGGTGCTCAAACAAGGCGGCCCACCAGCCGATGGGGCTGGTGGGCGGCCTGCACTAGCGCCCAGGGCTGATAGAACCGGTGCTGTGGTCCACCGGCGTGTTGGGGGAAGGACGCAGAAGAAGCGTTCCGCAGCACGTGCAGACGGCCGTTTCCAGTTGATCGTCGGAAATGGCGTTGTGCTCCCCACAAACACAAACGACCGTTAATATCACTATTGAACTCCCTATTCCGGCCCGCCTGAAATATGCGGTGAATTCACAGCTTCGACCACTCTATTTCTTCATATAAATAAACAGCGCGAACAATTTGGTAAGCTTCGTCACAGCACGGTCAATCCTGAAGCATGCACGCGCAAGTGAAGACCGCGTCCGAGAACGAAAAGTCACCACGCCGCAGCCGGTGGGCCTGAGAGCGAGTCGGAAGGAAAGCCAGATGGCCCATGATCTCAGCTCGCCCTCGACCGGCGGCCTGCCCGTGTCAACCGCTTCGGGGTAAGCTATGTGCGGCGGACAGGGTCCTCGTGGAAATCAGCCGCGCAGCCGTCACGCGTATTTGGAAGGCACCCCAAGCCAGCACATGTCGCGCGTCGTATGTTGCTGGGTATGAGATGGCCGGGATGGCGGAATCGGTAGACGCAGGGGACTTAAAATCCCCTGGCCGTAAGGCCGTGTGGGTTCGAGCCCCACTCCCGGCACTTCAGGAAAAGCGCAGGGGCTTGGGCGCGATGGCGATCGTTTGTCGTGAGGGCGTAGCGGCCGGGAAGCGCCGGGTTTTGGCCGATCCGAGGCGGCTCGGGGAGGGGGGAGAGCCCGGATCGTCTCAGCGGCATTTCGCCCACTCCTTCGCATCGGAGCGGATCAGATCGAGGGTTTGCTCACTCAGGCCGAGGGCCTCACAGGAGCGCTCGATGGTCAGGGGGTCGGAGCCGTCGATGAGGGCGCGACGCTTCGCGCTCGGAGCGAGGTCGTCGCGAGCTTTGTTGACGCTGGGGTCGAAGGCCAGGCCGAGCTCGGCGCTGAGATCCTCGGCGACGCAGATGGTCGCGGCAAGGGGGTGGTCGAAGCCCTCGATGCGCACCTGGTGGTGGGCTCCGATGGTCATCGAGATCTCGGGAGGCAGGCCCCAGAGCTCGACCATGCGTGCACCAGCCTGGGCGTGGGCAGCGTCGATCGCTGGCCACATCGCCGTCAGCTCCGGCGGGGCCTGCCC
>CAYSMT010000020.1:0-13588 GCA_964432135.1 uncultured Acidobacteriota bacterium | reverse complement strand
GCTATCGAGCCGCTCAAACGCCTGTTCGGGCAGATCGAGCCGGCACGGGCTCACCTGATCCCCCGCGCATTGGGACGTATCGTCAGCGAACGAGCGACGCCCTTCCTCATCTCTCTGCTCACAGAAGATCTCTACCGCGTACCGACTCTCGAACGGGCCCGCAACGAGGCGGCGCGAGCGCTCGCCCGCTGCCACGGCAAAGCGCATGTTGCCAAGGCGCTGCGAGAAGCTTTCCTCGCCGAGCGCGGCCGACTCTTCGTGCCGCTGATGGCCCTGGCGCGGATCCGCGGCCCCGGGGGTGTCGACGAGCTCGTCGAGCTTAATGCCTGGCTCTTCCGCGAACGCGGAATGAAACACGTGCTCAGGCATGAACGAGTCAACTGGGCGATCCGCCTGCTGCGCTCGGGGCGGGAGATCCCCTTAGAAGAGGTCAGGGATGTCGACTAGTGCCTCACAGTCTCCTGCCGGCGCTGTCCGGGAGATACGGTATCAGCCTTGTCGCGTCGTGATATGAGGCGGGCTCACGTCGCCACCGGTGGCGACAGGCCCCGTGAACAGGTCAGAGTTTTCTGCTTGAGACGCTAGTCGATCTTGTCTGTGCTGACCGTCTCTGTCGTCTGCCCGAGGGCTTCGGCCTCGTTTTTCTGCCGGGCCTGCTCCGCTTCTTCGGAAGCCTTGCGCGCCAGTGCGGGATCGAAGTAGTTCGGCCGCGTGGCAAAGACCTCGTCGAACTCTCCTGCCTTGTAGGCTCGATTGAAGGCGCCAACGACCTCGGGGTCGAGACCGATACCTTTGAGGTCGTTGATGCGGGCCACGGCAGCTTCGGCGGAAAACGCGCGCTGATAGGGACGATCGGTCGTCATGGCATCGAAGGTATCAGCCACCGCAACGATGCGCGCCTGCAGCGGGATCTCTTCCCCCTTCAAACCCATCGGGTAGCCGCCGCCGTTCCAGCGTTCGTGATGCAACCGCATACCGGGAACGATGCTGCTCATCTGGGGAATGCGGCCCATGATCTTGGCGCCACGTTCCGGATGAGTCTTCATGACCTCGAACTCGTCGGGCGTCAGCGCGGCGGGCTTTTTGAGGATCGAATCATCGATGCCAATCTTGCCGACATCGTGTAAGAGAGCCGAGACGTGCAAGGCGCGGATGGCATCGCGACTCAGGCCAAGGTAGCGCCCGATGATCACCGCGTAGCGGTTGACGCGCACGGAATGTCCCTTGGTGTAGGGGTCCTTCTCATCGATGGCCTCGGCCAGGGCGCGAATCGTGCCGAGGAACATCGCGTTCGCATCCCGTGCCGCGGCGCGGAAGCGCTCGACGAGCTCGCCGAGACGTGAGGACATCAAGTTGAAGTTGCCGGCGAGCGCGTCGAGCTCCGCGACCTCCGAGCTGCGTGCGCGGACCGAGAAGTCTCCACCGGCGAGACGAGTCGAGATCGCCGCGAGACGCGCCATCGGCCGCGAGATCATACCGCCGAGGATCAAGGCCGCGGCCATCGCCAAGCCCGCCGCGAGCAAGCCGCCAAAGGCCACGTCCTGGAGCAGGTCGTGAATCGGCGCCAGGGCGAGCTCTTCTTCGACCTCGACAAAGACACCCCAGCCATGGGAGGTGGAGGAATAGGATCCCAGGCAGTCGCGCCGCGTGCCATCTGGTGCGGGCGCTGTATAGGCCCGCGCACCACGAGAGTGTCCGCGAGAACCGAGGAACTCGCGGACGATCTCGCGCTGTTGCACACCCGCCTGGCCGAGTAGCTCCATACTGCGCGAGTGGGCGACGAGCTTTCCTCGTGAAGTGAGCAGGAACAAGCGCATGGGCGGAGGCACAGAATCCGCAACCTCCTCCCAGACTCGTTGGAAGATGGCCACCTGCTGAAGCACACCGAGCAGACGGCCTTTGCGCTGGACGGGTGCGGAAACGGTGACCGCGAGGATTTTCTCCGGCCCGAGGGTGAAGGGGCCGCTGAGCACCGCGTTGCGCGCCGAGGGCGGCATGGGCGCAGCCCCTTGCTCGACCAGCGACAAGGCGTCGGCCTTGAGAACCTGTTCGAGTCCTGGCTCGAGCACGAGCTCCGGCGCAAGCGCGAGTGAGGGACGACCGGACTCCGGCCGGTAGCGTACGAGGACGACCGTCTCGTCTAGAAACTCTGAAAGGAAAGGTAGGCGGGCATTCGGACCCGCGTTGGCCATCGTCCCGATCGCCTCGCCGAGCTTGACAGCCTCTCGTCCTTGCTGATCAAGGAACGCGTCGAGTCGTTCCGCGGCGGCAGCCGCGAGCTGGAGCTGGTGTTCTTGCTGGGAGACGACGAGCGCCTCCTTGGTACCGCGCAGGGTGAGCAAACTGAAGGTTGCGAGAGGGACGAGGCTCGCGAAGAGCACGACACCGAGCAGAACCACGAAAAGCGGTACGCGACGGCGCTTGCGCCCCGACGGCGTGATGCCTTCGAGGGACGGGGTCGTGCTGGAGGGATCGTGATTCAAGCGCTCTCCCCCGTGAGGCGCCGCCCGATGCACACGGGATCTGGCGAGGGCATGGCCTCACCGGATGGAATCTAGGTTCGGCAAGGCCAACGTTCAAGGAAGACAGACGGGGTGTGCTCGATCCTAAACACGAGCTCAAGCCCCTGAAAAAAGAGGACTTGCCGCCACAAATCTCGGCGCTTGAACAGCGGCGAGGTCGGCCAGCTGTCCTGGTGAAGCGCCGGCACTAGACACATGCCGTTTAGTTCCAGGAACTTGGCCGATCTCGCGGAATCATGGCACGACCATTGCTTAAGCCTTGGGCAGAACGTGCTCTACGAGAGAATCGATCTCCCGGAGCGCAATAACCCGCCATGACACCTCAAGGGGAGACAACCATGATCTCGATCAGAACTCGTCACCGGACACTCATCGTCGCTGTACTCATCGCGGCTTTCCTCATCGTGCCGCTCTCATGGGCATCTTCTTACGCAACCTTCGGTGGCCATGAGATCACAGTTGGGGCAGCCCCTTTGCCGACTCCCGCGGCCCCCATCGAAGAAGATCCCATGCCGCCCGAAGGTATCTTTATGTTCATCAAATATCTACTCTCCTTCCCCTTGTTCCCCTTCGGTCCGTGATCGATGGCCTGGAGGTCATCGTTTAGATAAGAGGCACCAGAGGCAGGGGTCATCTCCCCGGCCCCGACCTCGACGCGGGCGGCGCGGTGCCGCCCGCGCTTTTTGTCAACGCGAGCTGCGCGTCCTGCATCGCACGCCGCAGCCACGCTGAAAAAACCATCGAGCTGAGTGCGGCAACGGCAAGTAACGCGACGAGGACGCCGTAGACGGCGGGCTGCTGCCAGCGTTGGGCCAACCACCCCCCGAAGACAGCGCAAGGACCGCTGAGCAGCAGATAGCGCAACACAGCCATTACGAGGCCTGGTTTCCCCATCTCCATCCCTTCAAAGACGGGCCGCGCAAGAAGGAAAGGCGTACCGACAACGCAGGCCAGCGGCACGAGACGCAACGAGAACGCGGCGTAACGAATGGTCAGCTCCGCCTCTCCCAGGCTCGATGCGATGGCATCCGAAAAGAAATAGGTCAAAGGCGCAAGGATCAGCAGCGCATAGCCGAGAGATGCGAAACCGCCCTCGCGGATGCCCCTCCGGATGCCCGCGATGTCGCCTCGTCCGTGACGGCGCGCCCCATAGGGCAAGAGGGCAACACCGATCGCGATCACGGGGTTGAGCGCAAAAATCGCGACGCGATAGTAGATCGAATAGGCGGCGATGGCTTCCGTCGGATGGGCGAGTCCAGCGAGGATCTTGTTGACGATCGCCGTTTCGCCAGACATCAGCGCGAAGGTCAGTGCCGAGGGAACGGCGAGAGCGAGCAAGGCACGGTAGGGGGCCAGATCGAGACCATCGGCCGTACTCTGACCAGCCCACGCCTGCTTGCGACGCCTTTCGTGCCAGCGTGAACGCGAGATGGCATAGACCAAGCCCGCGATGCGGCCGATCACGGTCGAGAGAGCGATGCCGAAGATGCCCCAATGGAAGACGAAGAGGAAGAGAGTATTCAGCGCCAGATTAGCTAGGTTCGACCAGATCCCGGCCCACATCGTCGAGCGCGTGTCTTGATGGGCTTTGACAATCGAGTCGGGAATGATCGACCAGAAGGACGTGAACGCAGATCCCCCGATCAACACCGCCCCGTAGATTTGGAAGGCGCGCTGCACCTCAGGATCGAGGCCGAGCCGGGGCGCAAGAAACCAGATGCCCACACCCAGCAGCAGAAAACTGGGGCCAAGCACCAGCACCAGGCGGCGCGCAATGGTGAGGTATTGCGTGAAACGCTCGTCTTGCCGTGCCCCGATCGCCCGCGAGATATTCGAGGTCAACCCCGTAGATAGCCCCACCCACAAGGCGATCATCAGGAACTCAAAGGGAATCGCCAACCCAATCGCCGCAACAGCGGCGTCACCGAGCGTCGCGGCGTAGATCGTATCGACCAAGGTAAAGGCCGCCCGCATGACGAAGGAGACCATCAAGGGGGCGGCCATCCGGAGGACGGTCGGGTCGTTCTTGCTCAGGGGGGCTGTCGAGGGCATGGCCCGGGAAGGTTAGCCGATTCCGACCCGGAGGCCAGCTTCCAAGAAGTGCTGTCGGGGGCCCCGGACACCTAGCGACACTTTTGCTCGCCCCAACCAGGGCCCAACGATCACTCTTTCACAGCGTCCTTCACCTTTTTCCTCGCGCGCGCGATGTACTTCTCGGCCATCCAAAGCGCACGAGATCGACCTTCCTCGGTGGGCGTCGAGTACTTCCGCGCCTTTGTCAACGCTTTCAGTCCCTCGGCCTCGTCGATCAGCTCGAGCTTAACGCGCGCCTTGCCAATGCCCATCATCACTTTTTCTCGCAGGTAGTAGGTCTTTCCCGCTTCGAGATGAAGGGACAAGGCGGCGATGTTCTCGGCCTTGCACCACAGGAGGTGATCGCCCGCAGGGATAAGGCCGTAGGTGTAGGACCGTCCTCGCAATATACCGAAGAACTCTTCGTCTACGAAGGTCCAGAAGTAGATCGCGCTGCCGGCGAAACCCGTTCGCACGAGATAGACAAGCGCGTGCTGGCTATCGGCTTCTCCGCGACGTTCCTCCTCCTGCTTGGTCGCGAACTTGCCGGCCATGGCACTCGTGGCACCCATCGCCAGGACGATAAGCAGCACGAGAAGGTGACGAGCGAAGGGGCGCCACGCGTGACAGTCAGCATGCCTTGAATTCAGGTTCATCATCACTCCCTTTCCGTATGGGCAGATCAAAAATCGTAACCGAGGCCAAGACTGAAGAAGATCGGATCGACATCGATCTCGACACTCGCATCGCCGGCCGCTGTCCGAAGGTAGCGCGCCGACACCGTAAATGTCCAACCAGATGAACCCAAGGGAACATCAACACCTAAGACGGCCCCAATACCAAAATCTGAGTCGAGCTTTGAGCTTCCCACCTCGTTGCTCAGGTTTCCCCAGAGCGTGTAAGAGAGCATCGGCCCAAAATAGAAGTCGAGCCTACCTTCTCGTCGCAGATGATAGTTCATGCCGAGAGTCAAGGGGATCATCACAGCGGAACCGAAATCAGCCGACCCACTCGGCACCGAGAGCTCGAAATCCACATCGGCGATTAGCATGCCAAACTCGAGGCCGAGGTGCTTACCTCCTCGTATCTCGTAACTCGCACCCAGGCCAGAACCCGACTGCCCTTCCAATGTCGTGGGGATGCCCTTGACGACAGCGGAGTACCGGCTCTGCGGGCTCACTGAAGAGAAAAAAGCCCGCACCGTCGCGTCCGGTGTCCCCGCGATGCTCATCCCTGTACAGGCCAGTAGCAGGATCAGAGTGGTTACATGGCGTTGCGCTCTCATCGTCCTCCTCCTTTGCGCGGCACCTCTCCTCTTTCGAAGCGGTGCCCTTGAGGTACTGCGTATCCGGCAGGGCCCGCGGCCGGGCCGGCGCGCCATCAGCGGTTATCACTCCTTCATGCGCAGAACGGCAAGGCAACGCGCAGCCTTCCACGGTTCGTCAAGCGAGTTTCTCCTGCAAAGCTCGGGATTTTGGGTTGCGAGCCACTCAAAGCGGCTTTGGGTGTGACCGACCAGCGGTCACCAGAAGCTCGCCCGATCAGTTCAAACGCTGATGTCCCTAACACTGGTCCCGGACCACCTCCACCAAGCGACCGAGAGCGTCGTGGGTATCGAGCCGTAACGACGCGACGGTCCTCGCACGGTGATAGAGAAAGCCGCGTTCCGTCGCCATCCGAGCAGAGCCCGTGAGCAAGGCGCAATGCTGCATGTTGATTATGTCGAAGTCGTGCGAGTTGGGAATGCCGGGCAAGGGTCGCTTCGCAACTCTTCTCGGTCATGGCATCAGGACCGGTCAGGTACTCTTAGCTGATGACATCCTGGGAATCGGTGACCGTTGTAGGTGCCCGTTCTCCTCTTCGCCAGAGAAGTTTGACGGAATCCGAGCTCAGTTGACAACAACCCTCGCGCCGCCTTCGCAAGCACGCTCGCCACCGAGCAAACTCCTTTTACGGGTCTGTTTTTGTTCTCCATCAACAAGAAGAAATTAGTTAAGCTAGCCCCGTTATTCCTTGCGGTGCTCTTATACTCGCCAACTTGGAACTGGCCACTTCGGGACGGCAGTCGGACCAGAGATGCCAGTTGTTTTTTGGCGCAACAAGCGCTCACGAAGGAGCCGACAGGCGCCTTGGTCGTCGCCTCGGTGCGAAACTCTAGGTTCGTGCGCGTGCGTGTGCAGATCAAGAGAACGTCATGACCCTGAATCGCGCCTGGCATAGTAGGATATTCTTGTTTGCGGCAACTCTGGTTATTATGGCTGTTGGCCCCAGCTTGGCGAAGGGAAACCGCCGCGAGCCGCAGCCCATCAGACCGGTGATCGTAAGTTTCCAGGGTGTTCCCGTTCCTTCCTTCATTCTCTTTGGGCTCGTGCATGGCGATGCCGCGCAAAAGGATTTCGAACTCAAGCCCACGGAAGGCGACGACGACCTGACAATCCCTGCAGGAGCGTCGATTTCAGCCTCGCCGCAGGATTCCACCATGCGCGGCGTACGCATGCTCGGCGGCGATGACCGCCTTACTAACCTTGGCAGCATCTCCGTCAAGGGGAGCGGTGCCGGAAGCCACTCGCAGACCTGTGAGGGAGTCGAGACCGGCTCGGGTGATGACTTCGTCGCGAATCAGGGTTCGATTGAGGTCGGCGCCAACAATGTGATCAACAGCCTGCCGTGGGAACTGAACGTCGTTTCCACGAATTCGGAAGCCACGGGAATTCTCGGCAACGCCGGCGACGACCAGCTCTTGACCTCGGGGACGCTGCGTGTCGATGCGAACTCCTCCATCCTCGCGGGAGACGTTACTTTCCAGGGCATCGGCGTCTACGATTCGCTCACCGAAGCGGCGGCGACGGGGCTCGACGGGGGAGACGGCGACGACGAGCTGGAGTTCAAACTCAACACCCTCGGCAATGATGGATCCGTCGTCACCGCGCACGCCCTTGCGGATGCCGGTCAGCTCGACATTGACGCCGTCAGCATTCGCACAATGGAGGGCGGGATCCGAGCGTCCGCTTCGGCGACAGGAGCCACCGGCGGCGGGGGAGAGGACCAACTCACGCAAGCGGACCAGGTCGATGTCACGGCCGAGGCGGAGACCGGCGTGCTGGGCCTGAATCTCTCGGGTCTCGGCGTGGGATACGCGGAGGCGAATCTAACGGCCGAGGCGAAGGCGGCGGGGCTCGCCGGCGGCAGCGGAGACGATCGTCTGACGAGTTCCGCCATGCTGAACGTCCGCGCAGAATCCGATCTGTCCGTCGGCAGCCTGCAAGGCTCCCTTCTGAACACCGACTCTCTCTTTCCGGGAGTCAACGCACGTTTCGAGCCCGAAGTCCATAAGCGTTCGGTGGCCACGGCCATAGGCCTCGACGGCGGAGCGGGCAGCGACGAACTGAGCGTCTCTGACGTCCAAATCGCTTCGGATGCCAGTATGATTCTGGTCACGGTTGAGCCCCGCGTCACCCTGTTCAAGGGCAAACCCGTCAAGAGCGCCGCCTCGCCCGCTTCGAATGCCAGCAAGGCGGACGAGCAACACCCGGGCATCCAGGTCACCGACTGGTCCTCGAGAGCCCTGGCTACCTCGATCGCCACCGAGGGAGGCGCGGACGAGGACAACCTGACCGCCCTCGGCACTGTGGAGGTCTCCTCCCATGCGCTCATCGACGCCGCCACGATCACGCCTTCGCTGAGTCTTGGAGGAATCGGGGCGAGCGATCGCTCGAAGGTTTGTAAAAGGGACACGGACCCAGTCTACGGTTCCTCCTCGCCGACGTTTCAGCCCCCATGGGGTCTCGACCTCGACCTCTCCCTCGTCTCCGAGGCCCGCTCGCTCGGACTCTTCGGGGGCGACGGCGACGACACGATCACGAACAAGGGGACGGTCCGCGTCACCTCCGGGGCGGATGTCCACACTCAAGCCGTCGATGCCAAGATCATGGCGGGGGGCGGCTCCACCGGGAAGGGTGTTGCCGAAAAGAAGCTCACGGACCCTGTAAGTGCGCTCCAGCCCGACGCTTTGATGCAGCTTCTCGGAAGTCTCTTCACGAAGGTCGATACGCACAACGTTGCGCTAGCTACCTCGACGGCTTTGTGGGGCGGGGACGGTGATGACACCATCACGAACCGGGGTTTCCTGGAAGCGAACTCCAGTGCTACGACGTCGGATGGAAGCGTCTCCTTGACCATCCGAGGACAGGCCAACAAACTGCTGACCTTCGTCTCCAAGGTCGCCAAGGTCATCTTTGCGAACAATTCGACCACTCATTCCGAATCTCTCTCCTGCGGCATTGCTGGCGGCAGCGGTGATGATCACCTGAAGAACGAGATGGAAGTTGCCGTTAGTTCATCCGCTACCAACGTCATCGCGGCCATCGACGGGACGGTTTACTACTCGGGCTGGGGCAGCAGCAGCGAGAAGGCCTCCACCGACACCGGCAAGCTCGACTCAAGCGCCCGCAGGAAATCTCGCGGGACAGGCGACGGCAGCCCAGCCGAGATCGTGACCGACGTACAGGCATCCCAGGGTGCTCTCGCCGTGGCGACAGCTATCGATGGCAGCGAAGGCCACGACACCATCGAGAACGAAGGCGTCCTGACGTCGAACAGTACGGCGAAGGTCGACTCCGGTGAACTTGCTGTTGCGATACTGGGCGAGGCTTCTTTCTCCCTTCCGAAGGTCCTCAGCTATATTTTCTCCTGGGACACGAGCATAGCCGCCACCGCGATCGCGAGGGGGATCGAGGGCGGAACAGGCGACGATCTCATCACCAATTCCGGGGCCGGTTCCGTCAATGCTGATGCCTACGCAGAGACGATCGTAGGTGCCGCGAGCGTGCAGCTTGCTGCGAGCGCCGGGAAAACGCTCCCATACACAGACGCTACGGTCCACACCGTCCGCGACGCCGTAGCCTACGCCGAGGGTACCAGCGGCGGCGATGGTGCGGATACGATCGAGAATCAAGGCGACGTCGATGCCGATTCCACGGCAAAGGTGATCGGCGGATCGCTCGCCGTCACCCTGGTGGGCAAGATAAAGGGTATTGGCGCCAACGTCGCGTTCGCCGACGCGTCGCTCTACGCCCATGGAATCAGCAGTGCCATCGACGGCGGCAAGGGCGATGACACCATCACGAACGATCACGAGATTCGCGCCGGAACCAACTCGGAGGCCTACGGCGCTGGCGCGAGTGTTACGGTGGGCGTCGATGCCCTTGCCGTTCTGAACGTCTCGGCAGCGCACAACAAGGTCCATGCCCAGAGCGACGCAAAGGCCATCTCCGGCGCCAGCGGACATGACCAAATCACGGTGAAGCAGGATGCCACGGCGGATGCCGTTGCGAGCAGCGTTGGCGGCTCTCTTGGTGTTGTCGTGCAAGGTGTCACCAAAGGGCTGGCCGGAGCGGTTGGTCTCGCCTACACGGACGTTACCGCCGGTGCTATCGCCACCGTGATCGATGGTGGCGAGGGTAATGACACTATCGACAGCGCCGCAACCCTCACAGCCAGTGCCGAGGCGAACAACGACTCGGCAGCGGTGACGACCGACGTCATGATCACCAAACAAGGAGGCTCTGCCGGGATCGCACTCGCCGTCAATCATGCGGTGGCTGTCTCTAAGGCCAGCGGAATTGACGCTGCTTGGGGCGATGACGACATTGACGCCAGCGGCCAGATGAGTGTGGCAGCAAACTCAAATGTATACGGCGGCAACCTCTCTGTGGGTGTGTTCGGAGTGAGTGAGGGCGGAGGGGCGCTCGGCGCGCTGGCCTACACGCCCTTCCTCGCCGACTCCAGTGTCGTGGGGATCGACGGCGGGCAGGGCGATGACGAAGTTGGCTCGAGTGCCGACATCGACGCGCACGCGAGCTCGAACATCTATGCCGGCACCGGCACCCTGAATGTCGTCATTGGTGAGAAGGGCATCGTTGGTGGAACCTCGATGGCCGTCGCGCACGCCAACTCCACTGCGGAATCGTCGGGCATAGACGGGGGGGCCGGAAACGACGATCTCGGCGTGGGTGGCCATATCAACTCCTGCGCGTCGTCGGATGTGGTCAACATCGGTGTGGCCGTCAGCGTCGCAGGAGCCTATCAGGGCGGCGGAGCCGCGTTCGCACCCGCCTATGCTCCGACCCTCGCGACGGCCGAAAGCGACGGCATCGATGGCGGGGACGGCGACGACGACATCGACTCCAGCGCGCAGATCACGTCGCTCGCCAACGCGAGCATCGATGCCGGGGCGGGCGGCCTGGACGTCATTATCGCGGTTCAGGGCCTCCTCGGTGGCAGCGCAGTCGCAGTGACACACGCACTCGCGCATGCGGATGCAGCGGGCATCTCGGGGGGCGACGGCGACGATGCCATCTGGGCGGAGAATCTGATTCAGAGCCGAGCAACAACGAAGGTGGTTACTGGGTCGACCTCCGTGACGGTTCTCGGGGCTTATGAGGGGGGCGGCGCTACGCTCGGCGGCGCCTACTCTCCAACGGTCGCAGAGTCGGTTGCCGTGGGAATCGATGGCGGCGCAGGCGACGACGATATCGACTCCAGCGCGGAAATCGAGGCCCATGGAACGACGACTGTGAACTCCGGAGCCGGGAGCCTCGACGTCGTCATCGGCATCGAGGGTGGTGCCGGGGGCGGTTCCTTGGGAGTGACCCAAATTGACGCCAATGCCAGAAGCACGGGAATTGACGGGAGCCAGGGCGACGACACCGTTGATACGAGTGGCGCGATCGAATCCATCGCTCGCAGCCAGGTGTTGGCCCCGAGCATCAACGTCGGGATCGCAGGAGCCTTTCAGGGCTTCGCTGGGGACGCCGCGGCCGCTTACTCGCCGGTGCGTGCCACGTCGCTTGCGAAGGGAATCGATGGCGGCAGTGATGCAGACACGATCACGACCGACGCTTCGGTGGTCGATGCCGAGTCCTATGCGAGCGTGAACGCGGGAGCGGGCAGCCTCGATGTCAACATCGGCATCGAGGGCGCCGCAGTGGGAGGCTCCCTGGCGATCACCCAGAGCCGTGCAGAAGCCTCGTCGGTCACTATCGACGGCGGTTCTGGGGACGACACAATCACCAGTCACAGCCATCTCAAGGCAAAGAGCGAGGCTTCGGTAACGGAAGGATCGGTTGCGCTCGCCATCGGCGGCAGCTTCCAGGGAGCTTCCGGCTCTGCAGCAGTCGTCTATTCCCCGACGAGCGTTCACGCAGATAGTTTCGCCATAGCCGGCGGAGAGGGCAACGATACCATCGTCAGCGACAGTCGGGTCGATGTCACCTCCCGCGCGGACGTCCTCACTGTGGGAGCCGCTGCCGATCTCAGTATCGCGATTGAGGGCGTCGCCATCGGCGGTGCGGGCATCATCAACCAGACTTCAGCGGAGTCCTACGCATCCGCTCTCAGTGGCGGTGACGGTAACGACAGCATCACCTCGAACCTCTGGTTGACGAGTACGTCGACAGCCGACGTCGACGCGATTGACGTCGGCGTTGCCGTCCATGGTGACTTCGAGGGCGCCGGAGTGGGCGCGACCATCGTGGACGTGTCGACGACGGCTCTGGCCGACAGCCGCGGAATCGACGGCGGGGCGGGTGATGACAGGATCGAAAACAACAGCAGCCTTAAAGCGAGTTCGAGCACGCGTCTTCACACCGGCACGGTCGGCCTCAACGTCGGCATCCCGATCCTTGGCGCCGCCGTCGGCGCCACGGTCGCCGTAATCGATGCCACGGCGATCAGCAGCACCAGCGCCATTACTGGGGGCGACGGGAACGACACAATCACCAATAAGGACCTTGTGTACTCCCTGGCGAGGTCTCAACTGACAAGCTGGAACGTAGCCCTCTCTTTCATCGGAGGTGCCATCGATTTCGCAAGCTCCGATGTGCTCTCCAACGCGGCTGCGATCCTGGGAGGTCCGGGAGCGGACAAGATCACGAGCGAAGGCGTCGTCGTCGCTGACGCCAAAGCCGACGCGACCGGGGTGGGCGTGACCATCAATGCCGCAGGGGCGGCGGTAAGTCGCGCGAACACTGACGCGAACGCCATCGCAGTCGCGGTTCATGGCGATGGTGATGCTGCCCCGCCAAATCCGAACAAAGTCAGCGCGGACGGAGATGATACGATCACCCTTTCCGGTACCGTTCAATCCACTGCCGCAGCCAACACGCACTCTGTGCAGGTCACGGTCGCTGGGCATGGCGCCACGGTCGCCAACGCCATGTCAGTAAGTAACGCGCGGGCGATCGGTGTCGATGGCGGGGGCGGGGACGACACGATCACGAGCGAAGCTGAGCTGCGCGCGGGCGCCACAGCCGCCACTGTCGGCGTCTCCGTGTATGCGACCCATATGGGCGCGACTGTCACGAACGCGGCAGCGACGGCCAACACCAACGCGATGGGCATCACCGGTGGCTCTGGCAGCGATACCATCAACTCCTCCGGTGACCTGGACATCGACGCCGCGGCGGGCGCCGCCTCCGTCGGCATCAATCTCACTAACGTCGGAGCTACGCTCTTCCAAGCCTCCACATCAGCGAGCGCCATCGCGACCGGCATCAATGGAGGCGAAGACGGCGACACGATCGTCTCCAGCGGAAACGTTGATGTCCGAGCCGACGCGGGCCTGGCAGGTGTCGGCGTAGGTTACCTGGTGATCGGCGGAACCGTGCAAGACGCGACCAGCCGCTCCGACGCCTTGGCCTGTGGGCTCGACGGGGGCGAGGGTGACGATACTCTCACGAGTTCCGGAACCTTGGCCGTCGCCGCCGTGACCAAGACCGCGTCGGTAGGGGTCGCCCGGAGCGACATGGGCGCCACGATCTCCGATGTCAGCGCGTCCGCCGAGAGCACAGCCGTAGGAGTGGAAGGCGGACTCGGGAGTGACAGTCTTGCGACTTCTTCGGCGGTCACCGTGGATTCGACGGCGACCGCTGTTCCGGTGGGGATCAATCTCAACGGTGAAGGTGTCGCGCTCGGCTGCAGCTCGACGAGTGCCT
>CAYSMT010000019.1:0-13898 GCA_964432135.1 uncultured Acidobacteriota bacterium | reverse complement strand
TCATCCTGATGGACTGTCAGATGCCCGAGATGGACGGTTATGAGGCGACCCAGCAGATCCGCAAGCTTGACCTGCCCTCCCAGCCCACGATTCTCGCCATGACCGCCCGCGCCCTCTCTGGTGACCGGGAACGCTGCCTCGCCAGCGGCATGGATGACTACCTGAGCAAGCCTTTGAACCTGGACGCACTCAAGCGAGCTATCGAGAGGTGCTGCCCAGCGCCGGCTGCAGCGAAGTAGCCCCCAACTCATCTCCACCGCATGGCTCGACCCGCCGCGAGACGAAGCGAGCGTTCCCGGGATCTTCGGCTACATGCCCGACGCTCGCGGCGCATCCGACCTCGGGAAACAGCACACCGATTCAAGGCACATGTACCGTATAATGTTTCCCGAATGTTGCGAACCCTTCTTTGACGCGGATCGAAGCGAAGAGGGCCTGTTTGTCGATGGGATCACCCATCTCTTTGTCGGTCACGATCATCACTCTCAACGAAGAGAGGAATATCGGCCGTTGCCTTGATTCCGTGGCTCCGATTGCGGATGAGATCGTCGTCGTTGACTCGGCCTCCTCGGACCGGACCCAAGAGATCTGCCGCGCAAGGAGTGTCCGCTTGATCGAGCAGGAGTTTCTCGGCTACGCACAGCAAAAGAACTTCGCCACCGACCAAGCCTCATATCGCCACATTCTTTCCCTCGATGCCGACGAATGCCTCTCTCCCGATCTCGCGAAGCTCATCCTCGAGATCAAGCACGACTGGACTGCCGATGGCTACACCATGAATCGGCACAATAATTACTACGGGCATTGGATGCGGCATGGCTCGCTGTACCCCGACCGCAAGCTGCGCTTGTGGAATCGCGACAAGGGCCGCTGGCAGGGAACCCACGTTCACGAGAAGGTCATCATGCAATCCGGTGCGGTGGTCAAGCATCTCGGCGCCGATCTGCAGCATTACGCTTATGATTCGATCGAGGCCCATGTTCACCAAGCCAATCGCTTCTCGAGCCTCGCCGCCCGTGCGTATCACGATCTTGGCAAAGGCAGCACTCTGGCAGGCCTCCTTGCGCGCCCCGTTCTACGCTTGTGCCGGGACTATTTCCTACGAAGAGGCTTCCTTGACGGCTTTCCAGGTTTTGCTGCATGCGTTATCAATGCTCACATGACTTTCCTGAAATACGCCAAGCAACGTGAGCTGCAGAAGCTGCTCGACAGCAAACATCGAGGTCCGTGAAAATAAACAAAAGTGCCCTTTGGCTCATGGGGACGACAAGCGGAGGTGTGGCGCAAAGCAAGCCCATCGCTGTCAGAGAAGACTGCGCAAGGCTCCCACGAGATCACCAGGAGGAAAGCTCGCGCGGCGCGGAGCTTCCCACCTTTTCTCACCAACGACGATGTGGGCCCGGGCCAGATCTCTTGAACGAGGCGTCGCCCCCGGCTGAACCACGAGAATATTGCAGTCGGCCTCGCCGCTGAATCCGCCGCGACCGGGATAGAAGAGAAGCTCGACCTCCGCCGGAGAACTCTCTGAGCTCAAGCGAAAGGGGGCGGGTACCGGTAGCGGCCATCCGGGTCCGGACGTAGGCATTCCGGCACGACGAATGGTCAAATCGTCTTCTGCCAAAGTCTCCAGACCCTGGCGGCAGCGCGTCAGACGAATCGGACGGCGCAAGTAGGAGACGTTGGCTCCTTCTCGCCAGCGCTCCGGCGCACTCTCGTGAGGCGGATGCCAAAGATGGTAAGTAAAAGAAGTGCCCAGGATCGATTTAATCTTGATCCCTGCGCGCAGGATGCGCAGACCCAAGTCGTCATCTTCGCACCCCCAACCGACGAATCTCTCGTCGTATCCGTTGATCCGCTCGTAGTCCTTCCGCCAGAGCGCGACGTTGTTACCCACGAGCTTCGGTCTCGCCGGATGTCGAATCAGGTTGTAGTACCAGGCCTTGCGATGCTGCTTGGCGAGACGTCGTAACTCCTTCGCAGGCGCCAGTGGCGGATAGCTCACCTGGCGAATCATCTCCTCGCCGATCCTATCGGAAACCTCTCGCTCCATACGGCAACAGTCGCCGCCCACTGCAAATCCATCTCGTCGCAGGTCCAGGTGTTTTCGAATGTGATCCGGCGGCAGAATGCAATCCCCGTCCAGAAAAAGTATGTAGGGCGCCGTGGCCTCCCGCGCCCCATCGTTGCGACAGCGAGAGATCTGAAAACCGCTGTGCGGATGGGTCGTGAAGCGTACCGGAACATCCACCTTCCGGGCGAAATCCTCGACGATGCGAGGCGTCTCGTCGGTCGAACCATCGTCGGTAATGATCACTTCGATCTTCTGGTCCACACCCTCCTGCAGGGCGATCGAGAGCAGCGTCCGGCGCAGATGAGCAGGCTTCTCATAGGTGGACACAAGCAGTGCGATTTCGGGAGATGGTGTCATTTCGGGCGGATGCTAACACGACGACGCAGAAATCCGCCAAGACGATCCGAAGGCGGTAGGAGCCAAGAGCAACCACGGGAGCTCTACCTCAACGCAAGAGGGTGACAACCCAGCTCGCACCAACCCACGCGCCAAGTGCCGAGCCCAGGCTAGCCATGATCGAGACGAGTAGCACTCGTGTGAAGCGATTGCGGTACAGGCCCCGCAAACTCTGAGAATCCTCGCGAACTCGCTCGCAATCTTCGACGGTTGGCCGGCGTAACCAGGCCTCGACGAGACCGGCAACCATACCGGCTTGGATCGTGGGGTTGAGTGAGGTGATCGGCGAAGCAAAGAAAGCCGCGATGGCCGTCAAAATCCGCGAACCGGCGATCAGGCTGAACAGCCCCGCTAGGATCGCGTTGGGAAGGATCCAAACAGCCAGCATCTCGCTCAGCCGCTGACCCGAAACTTTGAAGTAGCCCCAAGTGAAAGCCGCGAGAACGATGGCGGGCACCAGCCACTTGAGCCAGGGACCGACGCGACCCGGTGGAGGAATGACATCGAGCGCGGCGAGATCGGCCGGCTGACCAAAATGCGCGACCATCCCTGGCACGTGGGCCGCGCCGACGACGGCGACGATGGAATCGCCGGGGGCCGCCTCGATACGTGAGATCAGGTAGACATCCCGCTCGTCGATCAGCGGCGCCTTGACCTGAGGCATCAGCTTGGCGAACTCGGCCATCATGTCCCCGAGGGTCTCACCCTGCTTGAGCTCCTCGAGCGCTTCGTCACTGATCTCCTCGTCGTCGAAAAAACTTCCCAGTAACGCACCCATCAGTTTGAGCTTGTTCCACAAGGAAACGTTTCTCCAGGTGCGCTTGAGGGTGATCTGGATGTCACGATCGGCGAGGACGATCTCGGCCCCGACCTCCCGGGCAGCGTCGATGGCGGCGAGCATCTCCGCCCCCGGCTTGACGCCGAGCTTTTCCCCCAAGCGCGCTTGGTAAGCCGACAGCGCCAGATTCGCGAGCAAGAAGGGCACGCGCTTCTGCCGGATCACCTGAAAGATATCGAGCTTGCGCCAACGGCTCGCGTCCGTCAGCGCCTCGAAACGATGCGCGTCGAGTTCAATGCACACCGTCTCGGGCCGCACGCGTTCGATGACATTGCGAACCTCGTCGACGGACTGCCGAGAAACATGCGCGGTGCCGACGATGTGGATGCACCTCTCACCGGACTCGAGCACCGTGACATTGTCGCTATGGGCCATCTTATCCGCTCTCCTCGGGCACGCTGGGACCGCTTCAGCGGCGCGGCGAGGCGACAGCTTGCCACGGCTTGCGCGCTGCTGTCCAAGTTTCCGGCGATCAGCCGAGGCGGATCAGCCCCGCCTCACCCTGTTGGCAACCGCCGACGACGGCCGCGCCAGGGAGACGGCGTACGAGGGCTTGCGCCCGCTGGTGTGAACACGCAATGAGCAAGCCGCCAGAGGTCTGGGGATCGAGGGCGAGATCGACACGGAGTGGATCCGCGCCCGGAGCCAGCTCGAGAGTGGTGTCGAGAGACCTGCGATTTTTCGCGGCGCCCGCAGGGACGAGGCCCGTAGAAGCGGCCTCCAACGCACCGGGCAATACGGGGAGCGCGGCCAGCTCCAATGAGATCTCCAACGAGGAGGCCGCGGCCATTTCTGCCGCATGGCCGGCTAGGCCGAAACCCGTCACATCGGTCACCGCGTCGGGCTGCGCGTCGGCCGCAGCTTCTGCGGCGGCTCCGTTGAGCGTCGCCATCCATCGGATGGCCGTCGTAAGATCCGCCGGCTTGGCGAGACCGGCCTTTGCGGCGGTCGTGACGAGGCCGCTGCCGAGCGGCTTCGTCAGGACGAGCGCGTCTCCAGGCCGAGCTCCGCCGTTATGCCAAATCCGATCAGGATGTACGAGGCCCGTGACGGCCATGCCGTAGAGCAGCTCCTGCCCCTCGATCGTGTGCCCTCCGGCGAGGAGGGCACACGCCTCGCCGAGCGCGGCGAGACCACCGCGGAGGATCTCCTTGAGCACCTCGCGGCCGTGCTCTTCGAGGGGAAAACTAACGATGTTTAACGCCGCGAGGGGGCGACCGCCCATGGCGTAGACATCTGAAAGGGCATTGGCCGCCGCAATGCGTCCAAAGCTGTACGGATCATCAACCATGGGCGGGAAGAAATCGACGGTGTGAATCAGACCGGTTTCGGGGTCAAGACGCACGATGCCTGCGTCGTCAGCGCTCTCGATGCCTACGATCAGGGCTTCCGACTCAAGGCGCGGCAGGCCGCAGAGGATCGTGTCTAACAAGCCCTTGGAGAGCTTCGCTCCACAACCACCGTAAGCACTCGACGCTGCCAGCGCCGCGCCGGGCACACCGGCACTGTCGAGCGAGCCGAGCACCCAAGCCTCAGCGCCACGGCGATAGACCGCCTGGAGCTCGATCCCGGCTCCAGCGAGAAGCGCGGCGAGGCGTGGGGCGTCGTTCGCGTGCGCTTCGAGCACCATGCCACACTCGGAGCTGACGGCTCGCGGTGCCGGGATGACATCGACATCCAGCCTACCCTCTCGGGCGAGACTCTCGGCCCGCATGACCCGCTGTACCGTCCCGAAGACGAGGAGCAGATCGCGAGCGGGAAGCTTAGTCGTGTCCTTCATCACAGCACCTCTTTCGCCACAGCGAGCGCTTCCACGAGAGCATCGACGGCTCCCTCCGAGCTGAAGGGCCCCACGCTCGCACGTAGTGTTCCGGAAGGGAAGGTCCCGAGCTGCCGGTGGGCGGCGGGAGCACAATGCAGGCCACCGCGCAACATGAGCCCGTGCTCGCGATCGAGCCAAGTGACCAGCTCACCCAGGTCCATCCCACGACAGCAAAACGACAGCGTGCCGACCCGTGGCTGTGTTGCGTCGTATCCGACGAGGCGAATGCCAGGGAGCATGCTGAGACCCTCGGCCAGCCGCTCGACAAGCCGCGTCGTGCGCCGATGGATAGTTTCCACCCCCTCCTGCGCCAACCAACGGACAGCCGCACCCAACCCGGCGATACCCGCCGTGTTCGGGGTCCCGGCCTCGAGTCGGTCGGGGAACGCCCGAGGCATCTCCTCGCTCTGCGAGCGTGAGCCCGTACCTCCGCGAACCAAAGGCTCGACTTGAAAACCCTCTGCGAACATGAGCAAACCGACACCGGCTGGCCCGAGCAGACCCTTGTGTCCCGAGCAGACGTAGGCCGCCGCTCCGAGCTGCCGGAAATCCACCGGGATCGAACCCGCCGTCTGGGCCCCGTCGACGATGACCGGCGTGCCCGGCACGGCGCGCACGATCTCCGCGATCGGGAGCACGGCACCGCTGACATTCGACGCATGGGTCAGCACAACGGCCCGCGTCCTCGCTCGCGTGACCTGATCGACGACCTCATGCGCGCTGGGAACACCGTCTCCGCAGGCTCCCGAAATCACGACGACTTCCAGACCGCGCTCGCGTTCGAGATGACGCAGCGGCCGCATGACAGCGTTGTGCTCGAGAGCAGAAACGACGACGCGATCACCCCTTGCGAGAACAGACGAGAGCAGCGTATTGAGCCAAAAGGTCGCGCCGGGACCAAAGACGAGACGCTCCGCCTCGGCGCCCAATAGCTGGGCCAGGGCATCCCGCGTGGACTCGACGATGCGGGTCGCGGTGCGAACGAGACCGTGACCGCCCCGCCCAGGATTACCGGCGGCATCGCTCAACAAGCTTGCGACAGCTTCCGGCACACCCGGCGCCTTCGGAAAAGAGGTCGCCGCATGATCGAGATAGCCCGTCGAGTTCATGGCCGCAAGACGCTCCCCGCCTCGGAGAGCCAGGTCGCGATCTCGAGCATGTCCGTCACACGACCGACGCGCAGCTCCTGCGCCTTGCCGAAGTAGTTCAAGCAGGTACCGCAGGCAATGATCTCGACCCCCTCTTCGGCGAGCTGGCGCAAGTCGTCGAGCAGGGGCGATCCTTCGCAACACAGATGCACACCCGCGTTGTAGAAAACCATGCGGTCGGGCCGCTGGCTGAGCTGCAGTTGCGTCTTGAGGAAGCCTCGCATTAGCAACGCGCCAAGATCGCCGTCCCCCTCCCCCATCTTCTCGCTCGTGACCTGGACGACGACCGGGCCAGACCGGGACGCCCCCGGAAGCGCGCACAAGGTGTCGAACTCCTCACCAAGCTGTACATCGAGGCGCACACCGCGCGCGTCGATGGCAACATAAAATCCACCCTGACCATCCTCATCAGCCTGGGCTTCGGCACCGCGAGAGCGCGCGAAGCGCATCACATTCGATCGCGCCAGTTCGTCGCGAACATGCAGGCGCAACGAGAGCTCACCGGCGGCAAGCTGCTCTTTGAGCTGAATCACGGGCCCGGGACAGGCCAAGTCACGAAGGTCGACTTCCTTCACGAACGCCTCCTTCCTAACGAGCTGGACGCGCGCAAAGACGAGACACGCGAAACGACGGACTCAACACGACCGCAAAACCCGCGCGCGTCAGGACAACGCGCGCCGCACGGCACGCAGGACGCGGCCTTCCCCCGGAAGACCCAGAAGGCCTCGCTTGGCCACGCGGGTCTGACCGACCCACACGGAGAACTCTCTACGATCGCCAACTTCGATCCTCGCATCGACACCGAGGGCCCCACGAAGACGCGCCGCCACACGGGCAGCGTGCTCTGCAAAGCCTCATATGTCGCAGTAACGAATCGTGATGGGGGCCACCACATCATCCTCCTCTGAGCAAAAGACCCGCAAATGATTCTACTCAAGACGGAGGCCCAGCGCCTGCACGCTCTCTCCCCTGGAGCTCGGCGCCCCTCTCGGAGCTCAACCAGCACCACGCAGGCCGAAACGCGTGAAGTAGTCTCGCGTGGCCGCCATGACCCGTGGAGCAAGCAGCAGCGTAGCCAACATGTTGGGAAGCGCCATGAGCGCGAAGGCCGTGTCGAGCAAGTTAAGAACCATATCGGCTGACCAGACAGCACCGGCAAAGAGCGCCGCCAAATAGATCAGGTTATAGACCCACGCATGCTGGGCGCCAAAGAGATAGGCGAAGCACTTCCTCCCGTAATAGGCGTAGCCAAACATCGTCGTCATCGCGAAGAGGATCACGACGAGAACCAGGGCGTAGCGGCCGAGCGGCCCGAGGGAAGCTTCCACGGCGCTCGCTGTCAGCGAGGAGCCCGCGAGATCGCCCCCCTGCCACAACCCTGAGACGAGGACAACGAGCGCGGTGATCGTGCAGACGACGATCGTGTCGATGAACGGCCCGACCATCGCGACCAGGCCTTCACGGACCGGCTCTGTCGTCTTGGCGGCTCCATGGGCCATCGGCGCGGTGCCGATCCCCGCCTCGTTTGAGAAAGCCGCCCGTTTGATACCCGTGCGAACAACCGTAGCGAAGGCGATACCCTGCGTCCCGCCGACCGCCGCCGTACCGGTGAAGGCATCGTGAAAGATTCGCCACAGCAGGCCCGGCAGCTCGCTCGCGTGGAGCGCGAGAACCACGAGTGCCATAAGCAGATAGAGCACACACATCGCTGGAACAAGGGCCGCCGCCACCGTCGCGATGCGCTGGATACCACCGACGATCACAACGGCCACGATGCCAACAGCTACACCACCGCTGAGCCAAGGGCTGATCTCGAAGCTCGAGGCGAGAATTCCCGAGAGCTGATTGGTCTGAAACATCCCGAGGCAGCCGACCAGGCCGCAGATGGCAAAGAAGATGGCCAGCCAGCGCCATTTCCTGCCGAGCCCCTCATGAATGGTGTACATAGGGCCGCCCTGAAGGACACCCTGGCTGTCTCGGCCACGGTAGAGCACTGCGAGCGTGCAAGTGAAAAACTTAGTCGCCATGCCAACGACCGCCGCGAGCCACATCCAAAACACGGCTCCCGGGCCGCCTTGAGTGATGGCGATCGCCACGCCACCGATATTACCCATCCCGATCGTCGATGAAAGTGCGGTCGACAGAGCCTTGAAATGGGAGATTTGGCCCGGATCGTCCGCTCGATCGTAGCGGCCGAGCAGGATGGCAACGCCATGCCCCCCACCTCGGAAAGGCAGAAAGCGGCTGTAAAGCGTCAGGACGAAGCCGCCGCCGAAGAGTAGGATGAGCAAGAAGGGCCCCCAAGCCAGATCGACGAGGGTCGCCAAAAAACGGTCGAGTGTTTCCATGGAGACCATGGTACCCCGCCACGCGCCCGGGATCTTCAGCCCCCGCCCCATCGCTTTACAACCGGCCGCAGCAGCAGACCCACTCCCCCCCCGCGCATCCCGCACTTCCATCACCTCGAACGAGGCGAGAAAGCCGTTCCAGGGTAGAATGCCGCGCATGACCGTGCTGCGCCGTCTCGCGCCGAACCTCGTTACCGCACTCGCGCTGGTCTGCGGGATCGCTGCGATCCAGGCGGCCGTCAGCGGCGATCCGCTCAACGGCACTTGGTGGGTCATGTGGGCGATCGTTTTCGACAAGCTGGACGGAGCCCTGGCCCGCTGGCTCAACACCTCGAGTGCGCTTGGCGCGCAGTTCGATTCTTTCGCTGACTTCACCTCCTTCGGCTTGGCCCCCTTCTTCCTCTTCGAAGCGGCCTCCGGCCGGGGTGTGAGCCCGTTGACGGTTCTCTTCTCGTTCGTTTATGTCCTCGGCTGCGTGCTGCGCCTCGCGCGCTACAACCTCGACGGCGGAGAGAAGCGCTACTTCTGCGGTGTTCCAAGTCCGATGGCAGCCGGCATCCCTTCCTTGATTCTCAACATCTCCATCGCGCGCGGTGTCGACATCCCGGGGCATGCGCTGCTCTTCAGCGCTCTGCTCGCGCTCTTCGGCGTTCTGATGAATTTACCTTGGCTGACCTACCAGAAGATCGGTACGGAAAACTCGCGAGTGATGAAGGTCTTCGTGCTGAGCGTCGTCTCCTTTTGCTTCGTCCTGATGCTCTTGAGACGCTACCCAGAGTTCCTGCTCATCGTATCCTCCTCGATGATGATCAGCGGCCCGATCCTGCGCCCGTTTACCGATCGGAGACCGGAGCTTCCATGAGATGCACACGCGGCCTCGGCCAACTCCTCTTCGCTCTGACCATTTTTGTTCCTGTTTGTTTTGCGGCGCAGCCATCGCCCCTGAGCATCGCGAGCTTTCTCGAGGTACCGACCCTCTCCTCACCGCGTCTCAGCCCGGATGGCAGCACCCTCGCGTACCTCCGCACGCAGAGATCCCTCGAGCACGACGAAACGACGCGCCAGCTCTGGATTGCTCGCCTCGATGACGGCGTGCTCCGACGCATCACCTACGACACCAAGTCTCCACGCCGGATCGGCTGGCGCCCAGATGGGAGCCTCTGCTATCTCGCACGCCACGACAACCAGCAGCAGCTTTTCATCAATCCCCTCGACGGCAGCGAGGCACGCCCCGTCACAGCCTTCAATGGCAACATCGAGAACTACTGGTGGTCTCCTGATGGCACGCGGCTCGCGATCCTCGCCACGCCCCGAGAAGAGACCGCCGAGGCGGCAAGCGAAAGCGCGGAGACCAAGGCGGACTGGGAAGTCTTCGATCGCCTCGAGCATCCGGCCCGTTACGCCCAGATGTATCTCGTCACTGTAAAGGGCGATCAGCCTGACGAGACCGCACCTCGACAGCTCACCGAGGCCCCGCTCCATCCCTATGAGCTGGCCTGGTCACCCGACGGCACGCGCGTAGCGCTGACCTACAACCGCCGCTTTTCGAGCTTGATCGACGAGGAGCAGTGCATCGGACTGCTCACCCTGGCCAAAGGCAAGCTCGAGCAGATCACGCCGAACGACCGTCACGCCTCGCGACCTGCCTTCTCGTCCGGCGGAAAGCGCCTCGCTTTCTTTATGGATCGCGAGGCCGCGCACCGCACCTATCTCAATCTCAAGGACCTCGTCGTGCACGAGCTCCGCTCCAGTGATCAGCGCGTTCTCACCGCGCACAGCCCGATGAATCTCGGCGGCTCCGGATCGACGCCTGCAGACCGACCTCGCTGGTCGAGCGACGGCAAGATGCTCTACCTTCGCGCGGCCCGGCGAACGACTCTGGACCTCTACCGCGTGGACGCGTCGAGCGGCACGATTGAGCGCGTCACACAGCTCGCAGGAGGGATGACCTCCTTCGACATCGTGGGCGATCTACTCGCCTACGGGGAGAGTGAGCTGCACCGCCCCGGCAGCCTGAGAGTACGTTACCTGGGAGGTGAAGCGCGCGAGCGCACGATCGTCTCGACGGACGCGAGTGTCGCCAACTTCGCTCTGCGCTCCCCCCAGCGCCTCGTCTTGCCTGGCTACGATGGCACGGAGGTCGAAGGCTTCCTCTTCCTGCCGCCGCATGCCGAGGGGAAAGGCCCATATCCAACAATCATCGAAATGCACGGAGGGCCTTACTTCCGCTATGGCAATACCTGGACGACACGCTACCCCTGGCATGTGCTCTCCCATGCCGGCTTCGCCGTATTCATTGCTAATCCCAGGGGTAGCACGGGCTACGGCCAGGCCTTCCGCCAGGGCAATTACCGCAACTACGGTACGAACGATTATCGAGACTTGATGGTGGCTCTCGACGCACTCATCTCCCGCGGAACGGCGGACCCCGAGCGGCTCGGCTTCACGGGGTACAGCTACGGCGGCCTGATGACCAACACGGTCATCTCGCGCACGACACGTTTCGCCGCAGCGGTCTCGATCGCAGGAATTTTCAACTTCGTCTCTGCGATGGGCCAGAGCAACCCTCAACTGATCATCGACGCCTATGACCAGCCATGGTCCGGTGACCTCCAACGCCTGTGGGAGCATTCTCCTGCCTCCCGGGCTCACCAGATCCGCACGCCGACTCTCGTCATGCACGGCATGAATGACAGGCCGGTGGATCCCCGGCAGTCGATCGAGCTATTCTCCTTCCTGCAACTCAACAGCGTGCCCAGCCGGCTCGTCCTTTATCCCGATGAGGGGCACGGGATCAATCGACCCACGCACATGCTCGACTACGAGACCCGCGAACTCGATTGGTTCCGGCATTACCTGCTCGGTGCAGACGACGCCGAAGGCGCGCAGGAACCCGTCCCGGTAGAACCGACGCGTTTCCCGGTGGAATGAAGCAGAGCACACCCATCCGCAGGCTGCTCGACGAGCGCGGCGCCGACTTGACCGAGAAGGTGCTCGCACAGCTCGATGCCAACCCTCGCTCCCAAGCCGAACGCGGCAGCGCATCGGTGCGCCAGGGCCTAGGTCGTCTCAACGCCCTCTCGCGTGCGATCGAGAGCTTCCCGCTGCTACGCGAATGCCAGACCCTCGGCGCGCGCCACCGCAGCTTGGACACCCTGCTCGAAAACTTCTCCCATGCCGATACCTACACCATCGACGCGATCCTTCCCACGAGGGCGACGCTGGCGCGGACCTACGGTATTGCCAAATTCAACTTCTTCCGCATGCTCGACTACGTGATCTGCGACTTCCTCGGTGAAGAAGAGAAGAGCACTGCCCTGGCGAAGGAATGCCGATCCATCGGCCGTAGCGCCGCCTCGACCTTGATCGCCGAAGACGTGCTGCGCTCAATCTGCTGCGACGACAACTTGAACATCGAGCTGCGGAGAATGTCCACACGTATCCTTGCGGACTTCTGGGATCAACGGGCGACCAAGAACCTCGCCGATTTCGCGCCACTCCTGCACTCGGCCTGGCGCGCCAAAGCCTCGGTCGAGATCTCCTACGGTACCCTCGCGGGGGTCAGCGAAACTCTGCAGATGACCAGTGCCGGACTCGACCAGGAGTTCATCGATTCTTTCGGCGACCCCGAGTCTTCACCAGAGCAACACTACGCCTTCGAGGAGTTTCTCTTCAACGCACTTTATGAGGAGATCCAGAAGATGCGCGCGTTTATGCGCGAGAACGCGTGCACCGCCCTCGACCCGGCCAGTGTGGCAAGGATCTTCGGCGTCAGCCTCGAGCGTCTCCATCGCACGACGAATACAGCCGAAGACCTCTTCTTCACCTTCCGAGAACGCGAGCAGTGGGCGATCCTTCGGCGTCTCCAAAAGCTCGATGGCCCCAAAAAGACGGCAGAAGAGTACGTCATGATCTACGTCCTCTCGCGACGAATTTCCTGAACGCACTTCGCAGCTCGACCTGTGCGATGCTACGGTCTGAGCTGGACCCGAATCGATAAGCCCAAGGAGCCACGATGTCACGACAGTCAACAGTTCTTGCCGCCCTTGGATCGCGCCTGATCGCGCTGATCGTCCTTTCGATGGCCTGTGTGGGCCTTGCGCAACACAGTAACGAGGAGCTCGACGCCGCAGCCGTCTTCGAAAGATACATCGACGCCACGGGAGGACGAAGCGCTTGGTCACATATCGTCAACCGCGTCGTGCACTCGACGATGTCCATGCCCGCGCACGATCTCGAGATCGAGATGACCGTGACCACCGCCCGCCCAAACCTCCGGCGCAGCGTGCTGCTTTCCGAGATGACGGGACGGATTGAAAAGGGCAGCGATGGTCAGATCGTCTGGCAAACGGATCCTTCCGGCCACAGCGAGATCAAGACGGGCGATGCGCGGGACAACTATCTCAGGGAGTCCGTAGTAAACAAGTATCTCGACTGGCGCAAAAGCTTTAAGCAGATCGCACTCGAGGGCTCCGGGCAAGTCGATGGCGTTGCGGCCTGGATCGTCCGTGCCGAGCCTCCGCGCGGTCCAACGCAGCGGCTTTTCTTCGCGAAGAAAAGCGGGCTGCTGATCCAACTCGCCGTCAGCTCGCTGAGCCCTTCCGGAGAGCTCAGCGCGAAAGCCATCTTCTCGGATTATCGAGATGCCGGCGGCGTCCTCATGCCCTTCCAGGTCACGATAACCCTGCCGGGGTCCGAACGCCTCGTGACGGTCCAAAGCGTGGAAACCAACATCACACTGCCCGAGGGCTTCTTCGCTCCTCCACCCGAACTCCGCGCTCAACCCGTCCGGGGAAACTAATAGACCTCCGGCCGGCGTTGGCGCAGGACGGGCAGGCCGGCGCGGACCTCCTCGAGACGCGCGGCATCGAGTACGGCATCAACCCGAGCGACCTCCCGGCCGCAGGACGCGAGGATCTCTCCGAAGGGTCCGACGACCATTGAGTGCCCCCAAGCGGGATAGCCGCCGTCTGGATGCGGGGCCGGGGAGCACGCCGCGAAGAAGCAGGTGTTTTCGATCGCTCGCGCGCGTAGCAAGGGCTCCCAGTGCGCCGGCCCCGTTGTCGTGTTGAACGCACCCGGCAGAATGATGAACTCGGCCCCATCAAGAACCTGTTTGCGAAACAGCTCAGGGAAACGCAGGTCGAAGCACACGGCGAGACCGATCGTCGCGATCCCGGTCTTCGCAACCCGCAGCTCGCTTCCTGCTGTGAGCGTCGCCGATTCACGGAAGGAGATGCCGCCCGGAATATCGACGTCGAAGAGATGCACTTTG
>CAYSMT010000018.1:11961-13917 GCA_964432135.1 uncultured Acidobacteriota bacterium | reverse complement strand
GGGGGCTGGCGGGGTTGTTGCGGAAGGGAGGGAGGTTACCACCGCGCGTCGCTCATCCTCCCCGAGCTTTGCCAGGGCCTCAGCCGCGATGCCGCGGGTGTGCGAGAGGTTCAGCGCAAGCTGTGCAAGCGCGGCATGGAGCTCCTCGCTGGTTCCAGGCAGGAAGCTTTCGACGAGAGCCATCTCGTCGCCGAGCTCGGCGAGCTGCTCTGTGGCGCTTTCCTCGAAGCCGATGGCGGAGCGGGCCTGGATGCCGACTCCGAGGCGTTCGAGGCCCGCTCCCGCCGCAAGAAAGGCCAGTTGGTCTCCCTCGAGCTTCGGGCCTGCCTGGGCCAACGAGCGCCAAAAGGACTCCTGAGCAAGCACAGGTGCTGTGGTGACAAAAGAGAGGGAGATGAAAAACCAGGTGATGGTCTTCACGCGCGGTCTCCTTCCGAGGGCTCCGTCGGTGCGTCCTCTTTGATCAGGGCGCTCATGTCGGCCGGCATCGGGCAGACGATCTCGAGGCGCCGGCTGGGCTCGCGTAACGCCGGCAGGCTCATACGGTGGCAGTGCAACAGGCAGCGCTCGGCGACCAGCTTCGAGCGGTGATCGTCGTCGAGGCCGCCGCCGTGGAGGAAGCGGCGGTAGTCCTGGTCATCGAGAGCATAGAGTTTGTCGCCCACAACCGGATGTCCGAGGCAGGCGAGGTGGGCGCGGATCTGGTGACGCCTTCCCGTGATCAGCTCAGCGGCCAGGAGGCTGAAACGTCGCCCCCTGCTCAAGACGCGAAAGCGTGTTTCGCAAGCGCGGAGCGTGTCGGATTTCGGCGACTGGCGAAAGATGAAGCGGTCTCGGGAGAACGGCCCGAGCGCCAGCTGGCACTCGAAGGTCTCCTGGCGCGGGCTGCCGAAGACGAGGGCGAGGTAGCTCTTGTCCACGCGACCCTTTTCGAAAGCTGTCTGAAGCCGGCGAGCCGCCCAGCGATGCCGGCCAAGCAGGAGCAGTCCCGAGGTCTCGGCGTCAATTCTATGCGCGAGGGTCAGGCTGTCCTCCCCTCGCTGGCGCCGAAGGAGGGTGATGACCGTGTTCTTGAGATGGGCATGGGTCGGATGGACGACGATCCCGGAGGGCTTGTCGATGGCGAGTAGATCGTCGTCTTCGTAAATGACGGGAGGGTCGAAAGAGATCGTCTGCTCGACGATCGCAGGGTTGTCAATGATGACCAGGCCGCCCTCACGCACTGGCGTCGCTGGCTTACAAGGCGCATCCCAAGAGAGACGAACCCGGGTCGCGATCGCGCGCTGGATGCGATTGCGGGAAAGCTTGGGAATCATTCGCATCAGGAACTGGTCGAGTCGGAAGCCCGCAAGAGCCGCGTGCACTCGGAATTGCGTCCCCGGCTTCTCGCCGAGATGGGTCTCGTCGTTCACGCGGGCATCCTAGCTTGGAGCATTCATGAGTGCTCGAAGTGTGGGCGGGTGGGGCGCAGCACTCCTATAATCTCAGATCATGATGAACACGCACCGCCTTACGATTTTGGCAGCCCTTTTCGCGGCGCTTTTTTTCCCCGCTATTGTCCGGGCTCAGTATGGCTCCTCGGCCCTGATTCCCCCAGGGCGTCCCGTTCCGCCCTCGTTACTTGCCGGCCAGGGAGGAAGCGCCGGACAGGAGCTTGCGCGTCTCGTGGGGCACAGGCCTGTCCTCGTGGCCTACTGGAGACCTGGCGATGGCCTCTCTGAGCAGGCTGTGGCGGTCGCAGGGAAGTACCTGCGCCAGAACGCCCCGGAGCTGGCCTTCTTCCCCATCGCGGTCATGGCCGCGTCCCAGTCTCCCGCAGGGGTTCGTGAGCGTCTCAATGAGCTGGGGATGACGGATCAACCCGTACGTCATGACGCGGGCGCACTCGCGCGCTTGTTCGGCATCCGCCAGATTCCATCCTTCGTGTTGATCGACGTGGGAGGGACGCTGCGCCTC
>CAYSMT010000018.1:0-11951 GCA_964432135.1 uncultured Acidobacteriota bacterium | reverse complement strand
CTCGTGGGTGGTGCGGATATCGAGCAGATCAGCGAGTCGGGAGCCTCGATCAAGGATGCGATCGTCAAGGCATCTCGTGCAGAGGCGGTGCCAACTCTCGGCACTCTGCCCGCCGAGCCCGTATACCGCATGTTGGGTCGTAAGCTGCCCGATCTGACCGCTCATGAGCTTGACGGCAAGACGCCACGAGCCCTTTCCGGGCTGCTCAACCGGGGCAAGAAGCTGCTCGTTTTCTACTGGTCTCCCACATGCCCACACTGCAAGCGTGCCTTGCCCAAGCTTAGCGATTGGCTGCGTACACAAAACCCCGATGATCTTGAGGTGATCGACATTGCGCGGGCTGATTCGCCCTATCTCTCTCGGGAGATCCCCCGCATCGTCAAGGACTATCCTTTCATGCACTTGCTCGATTCAGATCGCTCGATAGCGAGAAGCCTGGTCGTTCGGAGTACGCCAACGAGCTTCCTTATCGCGCCGGACGGCGAGATTCTGAGTATCAAGGTCGGAGGAAGCGTGGATTGGGCCCGCTGGTTGGGAGCACACTGAGCCTGAGGCGTACCGCGCCCGCTTCGTTCCCTTTGGCTTTAGTGGGTGACGGCGTTCGTTTTTGTCCCATAATCACCGCGAACGCGCCGGGAAGCTTCCTTGCCCGGCCGAGGGGGAAACATGCCTCCGAGCAAAGTCAAGAAGAAGGCCGTGAAGAAAGCCGCCAAGAAAAGGGCCGTCGAAAAGGATGTCAAGAAGGTGGTGGCCAAAAAGGTCGTCAAGAAGAGGGCGCCCAAGAAAGCCGTCAAGAGGAAGACGGTGAAAGGACGCGATGCCAAGGTCGCCAAGAAGGTGGCGGCCAAGAAAAAGGTCACAAAGAAGACCTCTGCCAAGACAGCCGCCAAGAAGACCGTCGAGAAGAGGACAGCGAAGAAGGCTACGGCCGAGAAGAAAGTTACTCAGCGGAGCGCGGCACGAAGCCGGGCCATCGGAAAATCCGTCAATACCCTGTCGGGACGTCGCGGTCAGATCGCTTCTGAGGCCGCACGCTTTGATCTTGGCGTACAGCAGATCGTCCTGGAGAAGGCGCTGGGAGCGCCTCCGCCCGGATACCATCTCACCATTGTACGTGGTTGGGTGCGCGCTCCCGGGCATCTCGTCGCCGCGTGGGATATCAACGACGAGCAGGCTCTTGAGCAGGTCGAGCGTGCTGGTTGGGAGCGCTTGTGCCTGCGGGTGCTCGGTCCGAGAGACGAGGTGCTCGCGCATGTGGTGCTCTCTCGCCGCAGTGGCACGTGGCATGTCACGCTACCCGAAGAGGCCCTGAGCGTACGCTTGGTTATCGGTATCACGCAGGATGACGGCTTCTTCCAGACCCTCGCCCGCTCCGGCAGCGTGCGGCTGCCGCCCGCCGATCCCTCTCCCGAGCTCGGTGAGGCGCGTTTTCTCGAGCTGCCTTTCGAGCTGGATCGTCGCCGTATTCTGAGCGGGGAGCTTCCCGCGTTGCCGGGGCACCGCGTCGGCACGGGTGGGACAGAGGTTGCGACACGTTTGTTCCAACGCGTTCTCGTCGCGGCGACGCATGGAGACGCCGCCTTGCCCCTTGGTCCGGCGTGTCGGGACGGCGCGCTGCGCGGAAAGGGCGACATGCTCAAGAAGCTCAGCTTCCTGTCCCCCCCGAGCGCATCGCCCGAGGAGACGTCGTCAGTCGATGGGCATCGCGGTGTTGCCGGTTTGCCTGCAAGAGCGTTGGAGTTGGCGCGGTACAGCGCGGCAGAGGAGAGCAAGGGTGACGTCGTCGCCGAGACCTCAGAGCGAGCTGACTCGTGGCCGACCTCGCCCTCCCGTTGGGGTCGTGGGGCGCTCTCATCGCCGGGACGTTGGGGTCCGACCTCGCCCTCGCGTCCCTTCGGCACATCGACCGAAGAGGATGACGACGGATGATCGATCGTGGCGCGCTTGTCCTCGTGTTGCATGCGCACCTGCCTTGGGTACGACACCCCGAGCTCCCCTTCTTCATGGAGGAGCATTGGCTCTATGAAGCGATCGTTGAGACCTACCTTCCGCTGATCGAGGCTTGTCGCCACCTCGAGGCGGATGGCGTGCCTGCTCGGCTGACGATCGACATCTCGCCGCCGCTGGCGGCGATGCTCGAGGATGATCTGCTCCGTCGCCGGACTCGCGAGTACTTCCAGCGCTTGCTTTCTTTGCTCGAAAAGGAGAAAACACGCACAAGAAGCGATCCGGGTATCGGTCCCGTCGTGGACTTCTACTTAGAGCGTCTGATGCGTCTCGATGCGCTCTTTCGCGAGATCCTCGGTAGCGACATTCTCGCTGAGCTCGCACGTCTCGAGGCTGTGGGAATTCTCGAACTGGCGACGTGTGCAGGGACCCACCCGTTGCTGCCCATGCTGATGGATCGCCCCGGCTTGGTTCGTGGGCACATTCGCACGGCGGTGCGCGAGCACAAACGAATCTTCTCCCGTGCCCCGCGAGGGATCTGGCTCCCGGAGTGCGCTTACGCACCTCCTCTCGACCGCTACCTCGCCGAGGCCGATCTAAAGTGGTTCGTCCTTGATGCCCATGGGCTCGAGACGGCGCGCCCTCGGCCCATCTTTGGTGTGCATGCACCGGTCTATACCGAGTACGGCGTGGCGGCTTTCGCGCGGGATCTCGAGCCTGCCCGGCAGGTTTGGTCCTCGCAGGGTGGGTATCCAGGCGATCTGGTCTATCGTGAGTTCTACCGCGACGTTGGGTGGGATCTTCCTTTGGACTACATTCGTGACTACATCGATCCCGATGGCACGCGGATGTTCACGGGTTTGAAGTACTACCGCATCACGGACCGCCAGGGCGAGCATCGTGAACCCTATCACCCCGGTCTCGCCCGGCAGCGGGCTCACGATCACGCGGGGCACTTCTTCGACGAGAGAGTCCGACAGGTTCGTGATCTGCGCGCCCAATTCGGGAGGGCTCCCGTCATTACCAGCCCCTACGACGCCGAGCTGTTCGGCCATTGGTGGTTTGAGGGGCCTTGGTTTCTCGAGTCGTTGTGCCGGAAGATCGCCTACGATACCGACGAGCTCGTCACTTTGAGCCCTTCGGATGTTCTGCAGGCTGCACCGCGCCAGCAGGTTGTTTCCCTCGAGCCGAGCACCTGGGGCGCTGGCGGCTACTTTGATGTCTGGCTTGGGCCTGCAAACGAATGGTGCATGCCACACCTGATCGGCATCGGAGAGCGGCTTTTCGCCCAGCTTCGGGATCACCTCGGGGAATCCCCACAGGCGGACCGTTTGTTGCGCCAGCTAACACGCGAGATGATGCTGGCGCAATCAAGCGATTGGCCCTTTCTGATGAGCACAGGCACCGCGACCGAGTACGCGCGCAAGCGTTTTGTCGAGCATGTTGGGCGCTTCAACCGTCTCGACACGATGCTGCGCGAGAGCCGCTTCGATGAAGAGTTCGCCACGCTCTGCGAGTCGCGGGACGGGCTCTTTCCTTCCCTCGAGCTGGAAGACTTCGTTTAATGGAATCGTTGGTGGAACGTTTCGGCGTGATCCGTGTCGTCCTCGTCGAGCCGAGCTATAACGGTAACCTCGGCCAGGTTGCGCGCGCGATGAGCAACTTTGGCCTCCGCCGTCTGGCGCTGGTTCGCGGAGCCGCCGATCCGGATTCTGACGAGGCGCGTTGGTTCGCAAGAGATGAGGCGGCTGATATCCTTGATCGTGCGGAGCGCTTCGAGACCCTCGACGCCGCCGTTGCCTCCGCCCGCAGCGTCATTGGCACCTCCCGTCGCATGGGGCGCAAGAGAGGTACCGGGATGCTTCCCGAGGAGCTTTTCTCCCAGCTGGCGCCTTGGAATCAGGTCTACGAAACGGCGCTCGTCTTCGGGCCCGAAGCGAGCGGTTTGTCGACGGCGCAGATCGACCGCTGCCAGAGGACCATCTGGATTCCCTCGGATCCCGCACATCCCTCGTTGAACTTGGCACATGCGGTGGCCGTGACGGGCTACGCCCTGGCGCGTTGCGCAAGGCAGGAGTCTGGTGCACCGCCGTCGCGGGAACTGCCGGAGCCTGCCGATCGGGAGACGATCGAGGCGATGTTTCAGCACGCACGGCGGGTCTGGGTGCGTATCGGCTATCTCAATGTGCAGAACCCCGATGCCATCCTCCGGTCCTGGCGCCGCCTGTTTGCTCGAACTGAGCTGAGCGAGCACGAGGTGCGCATCGTGCGCTCGCTGGTCCACCAGATGGAGTGGGTGGCCAAGGTCGCCGGCATCCCTCCCGGTGGGCCGGACGAAGCGGATCCCGAGCTCTTCGATAAGCACGGCAAGTTTCGCTAAATGACGTCGCGGGCCCGCGATAGATGGAATCTAGGCTAGAATCCGCGACGTCCACGCCCGCAGGGCGGTTTGGCGCGTAAGATGAAGCAAAGGAGGTGCAGGCCCTTGGGCGAGGCGTTACAGCTCGAGCTCTCCGTCATCCTCCCCGTCTACAACGAGGAAGAGTGCATCCGTGCGGTGATCGCGGAGCTCGATCTCGTGCTCGAGGGGTTAGCGATCCAGAGCGAGATCGTTGCGGTGGATGATGGCTCGACGGACGCGACCGCGGAGATCCTCACAGAGCTCGCCGGCGAGATTCCCCGTCTGCGTGTCGTACTCCACCCGCAGAACGCGGGACAGAGTGAGGCCTTTGGCACCGGTTTTCGGAGCGCTCGAGGTCAGTTGATGATCACCATGGACGCCGATGGTCAGAACGATCCGGCCGACATCCCCCGCCTGCTCGAGGCCTTACCGGGTTTCGATTGCGTTGCTGGCTACCGTGCGGGGCGTCGCGACGGTCTGAGCAAGCGCTGGGGCAGTTGGCTGGCCAATGCCGTACGCAACGCGGTGCTTGGCGAGAAGATCATCGACACCGGCTGCTCGCTTAAGCTCTTCCGCTCGGGGCTTGTGCGTGGGCTTGAGGTCTGGGACGGCTTTCACCGCTTCTTCCCGAGCCTCTTCTTGCTGCAGGGAGCACGGCTGCGGCAGGTCGCTGTTAACCATCGTGCGCGCAGGACGGGAAGCTCGAAGTACGGCAATCTCTCGCGGTTGGTCAAGACGGTGCCACACCTCTTCTTCGTGCGGCGGATGAAGCGCCACCAGCAAGAGGCGGCCCAGCAGGGTGCGAGGGGTGAGTGAGCCAACTCTTCGAAGGATTCATGACGGTGCTCGGGCAGCCGATGGCTCTATTCGGGATCGTCGGTCAGAGCATCTTTTTCTCTCGTTTCCTCGTGCAATGGATTGTTTCGGAGCGTCGGAAAGAGTCGACGATACCGGTCGCCTTCTGGTATCTGTCGATTGGGGGCGCGCTGCTCACGCTCGTCTACGCGCTATGGCGCCGGGATCCGGTTTTCTCCGCAGGGCAGTCGATCGGTCTGTTCGTCTATGTCAGAAATCTTGTTCTCATACGTCGCCAACGGCAAAACCGACCAGCCCACGATGCTTGAACAGCCCTGTGCGCGGCCGAGGAAGGGACTCGACCGTCAAGCTGCGCGAGCTCTTGTGACGCCGGCCCAGCCTGCGCGTCACAGGCCGAGGGTTTCGGTTCCTTGCTCGAAGGTGACGTCGACTGGAATGCCGGCCTCTGCGAGGCGGTCCAACTCGTGATTGAGTTCCGGGCCAACCTGGCCGAGCTCGGCCATCATCGCCTTGACGCCATCGTAGTCGCCGTTCCCTTGGAGCATGAGAATCTTGGCCGAGAGCGCGTTCATCGCTTCGCGCATCTTGCCGAAATTTACGCGGTAGCTGAGCGTGTCGGTGTCCTTTTCAAAGGCTCCCATTCGCTTGAAGAAGTTGAAGCGCACGACATTGGCACGACCATGAGCACTGGAGGCTCCGAAGCGGATCGAGCGGAAGATGCTACATAGAAAAGTGACGTAGTTGTCCATCAAGTCGCCTTCACCCAACTCGCCCATTTCGTGTAGCTTGGTCACCAAGTACAGGCCGAGCACGTCGGCCTTGCCCTCCTCGAGGGCAGAGGATTGCTCCTTGAGCACGCGACGTACGGGGCCCTTGTCGTTGATGGTGTTCTTGATGCCCAAGCCATGCGCGACCTCGTGAAACATCGTGTTTTCGAAGAAGGCATCGAAGCTGATGTGTTGGCGCTGATCCGGCGCGATGAGAATCTCGGAGATCGGCATGAGAATCTTCTCAAATTTCGCACGCATGGCGTTCTTGAGCTGCAAGCGGCGCGAGCCTTTCTCGTCCTGCACGCGTTCATCGTTTGGGAGGTTGATCGCGATCGTCTTCGATCCGGCGTTGCAGTCTCCTGCGTAGTAGACGACGTCATAGGCGTTGAGGTCGGACTCCGTGCCGGGGCTTTCCTGCTTGTACTTCTCTTCCACCGGCAAGCCGCGCTGCATCTCGGGAAGCAGCGCCGCGTAGCGTGCGAGGCGCTGGCTCCACTCAGGGTCCTTGATCAGCACGTAGCCCTCGAAGGAGGCCTTGTAATTAAAGAGCTGGTCCTCGTAGTTTTCGATGGGGCCGATGACGATATCGAGGCGGTTGTTCTTCATCTCCATCCATGCGAGGTCGCTCTTGAAGTAGTCATTTTTTTCGAGCGCATCGGCGCGTAGCTCGAGGTAGCGTTTGAAGCCTGGATCCTCGGCCAGGTCGGCCGCCTCACGCAGCTTGCTGCTTGCGACGAGGATCTGTTCCCGAAAGGCCTCGTTGTAAGGCACGGCCTGGAGGGAGCCATCCTCTCTACGCACGACAAGGGTATACAAGCTCGTCAGCGCGGGGTTTGTCGCAGCGGCCTGTGCGAGCTCGTCCTTGCTCATATCTGCCGGGTAGTACCGTGCTCCCGCGGGCTTAGGGGGAGTTGCGTCGATGAAGGGGGTGTTGCCGTCGAGGCGATCCCAGGGCCCGTAATTGATCTCAGCGAAACGGCGGAGCTGCGGGTCTGCAATGCCCTCGAGCAATGTCTGCTTGTCACCGTATGCCTGGAGCCAGAACCCGTCGTCCATCGCCTGGCAGGCCTCGATCAAGAGCGGGAGCATGGCGCGTTGGTTCTCACTAAGCGAGTCGAGATCTGTCGTGAGCTTGAAGGAGGTGTACTTAGCCAAGAGTTCGTCTCCCCTATTCATCGTTTCGGGGCTGGGCTGCGTGCAAGCGATCAAGGAGAAGATGAGGACTGAGAGGGCAGAGAGCAGCGGGGCGCGCGTCATGGGGAGGCTCCTGGCGAACGGCCGTGGCCGTTCGCTTTGAGGGAAGTACCGCTTTCTATCAGATCGGCGCGTCGGGCGCTATCCCCTTCCCGGCGGAGAGGATGGCTAGCGGCTCCCCTTCTGCTCCGTAGCGAACACCCACGCGGCTCTCGGTGCGGGTTCGCGTTAAGATGCGGACCCAGCCCAGCGAAAACGCATGAAGGAGGGCTTCATGGGCCGACTGAGTGTTCGTCATCTCTTTCTCTTCTTCTTCGCATTGCTCTCGCTCATCTCGGCTTTCTCGCTTGACGGTCTGGCGCGGCCTGCCGTTGTCAGTAGCAAGGGCTGGAGTTCCTATACGACATCCCACTTCCGAGTGTTGGTTGAGTCTCAGCGCGTGGATGGTGCGCGTCTTGCCACGGGGCTCGAGCTCTTTCGAGAGCTGCTCTCGTTGCGCGGCTATCCGGTCGAGCAGGAGGGAAGTGCCTCGACGACGGTCGTCGTCTTCCGGCGGGGGAGAGAGCTGCGCGCCTATGGGGCACCAGATTTTCCTCGAGGGATGCGCTGCGTCGTTTTTGCCTTAGCTCGTGAAGCCGGCAGCTACCTCGTCATGGACAGTGGTGCTCCTGGCGATGAGCTACGCGAATCGGCTTACCGCGGTTATATGCGGCTCGTCATCGACTCCACGCCCAAGTTGCGTCCGCTCTGGTTTCGCGTTGGCATGTCGGAGTACTACCGCAGCTTCAATCGGCAGCAGGGCATCGTCTCTTTTGGCAAGCAGATGCGACGCTACGTGTTTTTCCTGCGCACTCATCGCGGCCTGCCGATCGAGCGGCTACTCACGATCAATGACGCGGATTTGGCCGAGATGCGCGTGTTCGAGCGCGATCTGTTTACGGCGCAGAGCTGGGGGCTCGTGCATTTCCTTTTCACCAACGGGGACGAGCGTAAGCGCCAGGCGCGCTTGCTCGTTGCGGCTCTAGCGGAAGGCAGCGATGCCCATCATGCTCTCGTCAGGGCCTTTGGGGAGAAGGCCGGTGAAATATCCCGCCAGCTTGAGCTCTACATACGACGTTCCCGTCTCCCTTTCCAGCAGCTTCGTAGCCCAGCCTTCTCTCAGCCGCCCAAGCTGACTCGCCAGCGCGTCGCGCCGGCGGATGTTTTCTTCGAGCTCGGACGCCTGCTGGCTCTCGTACAGGTCCCGGGAGCGTCGGAGCACTACCGCGCGGCGCTAAAGCTCGAGGCGGATCATCCTCGAGCCCTCGAAGAGCTCGAGAGGTTGGGTGCCGGAGCGAAGGGCGAGACGCCGCCCCAGGTCATCGCTCTTGCTCGTAGTGTGCCCTTTGCAGAGGACACCGGTTTTCCCGAGATTGCCGGTGGTGATCCATCTTTCCCATCGAGGTAGCCTGCGATGGTGGTGGTACGATCTATAGCATGTACAAAGCCATGCTGAGCATCGAAACCCGCGGGCGGGGACTGTATGATCTGTCACACGAACTGGTAGGTCTTGCGCGTGCCTCGGGGGTCGAGGATGGACTGGCCCTCATCTTCGTCCCGCACACCAGTGCGAGCCTCGTCCTCCAAGAAAACGCGGACCCACGCGTGCAGGATGATCTGCTCGACTTCTTTGCGCGTCTCGTCCCTGAGAACGATCCGCACTACACCCACACGGCAGAGGGCCCAGATGACATGCCGGCACACATTCGCAGTGCGCTGACGCATAGCTCGGAGCTGATTCCCGTGGACGGCGGCGCGCTGCAGCTTGGAACGTGGCAGGGGTTGTACCTTTTCGAGCACCGTCGCCAGCCTCATTCGCGACGGGTCGAGATCCGCATTTTCGGCGATTAGGCCGCTTTCATCACAACCGATCCGCGGGTTGGACGCGTCCTGGTCTTGTCATGGAAGAAAGAGCTATGCCATGTCGCCTCATGAGACGAAGAACACCTCCATCCTGAGGCTGACCGAGGTCGGCCCTCGGGACGGGCTGCAGAATGAGCGGCACATCTTGGATGTCGAGGCGCGGGTCGAGCTCATCGAGCGCCTCGTCGATGCTGGGTGCAAGGAGATCGAGATCGGCTCTTTCGTGCACCCACGTTGGGTACCGCAAATGACCGACACCGATCAGGTTGCAGCGCGTCTCGGGCGGCGAGAGGGCGTTCTCTATTGGGGATTGATCCCGAATCTGCGCGGTCTCGAACGGGCGATCGCCGCCGGTCTGACTCATGTCGCGGTCGTCATGTCGGCGAGCGAGACGCACAACCTCAAGAACATCAACCGCACCCGTGAGACAAGCCTCACGGAGATCGCCCAGATCGCTCGGATTGTCAGGGAACGTGGCATGGTGCTGCGGACCTACATTTCGACGGCTTTCGGCTGTCCCTACGAGGGTGACGTGGACTTTGCCCTCGTGCTCGAGCTGACCGAGAAGATGCTCGCTCTCGGATCGGAGGGCGTGTCTTTGGGGGATACGATCGGCGTCGGGAACCCGAAGATCATTCGCGACGGGTGCCGACGCGCGCTTGAGCGCTTCGGGCCAGAGAAAATCATCTTACACCTGCACGATACTCAAGGCCTCGCGCTCGCCAACGCGCTCGTCGCGTTCGAGATCGGCGTCCGCCGTCTCGACAGCTCGATCGGGGGTCTGGGGGGATGCCCCTATGCACCCGGTGCTTCGGGTAATGTCGGTACTGAAGACATCGCCAACCTGTTTTGCGGGCTCGGGCTCGATCCGGGTCTGGCGATCGAGAAGCTTGTACGGATCTCGCACTGGCTTGAAGAGAGCTTCGCTGTTCGGATTTCGTCCAAGTACTTTCGCTATGCCTACGCGCATGACCGCTTCCGAGCCTCCCTCGATGCAGAAGAGTCTTTGTGAGGAGGATCCAAGCACCGGGTGCAAAAATGGTGCGGGCCGCTTTTGCGCCCGGTAGGGGGTGGTTCGCCGAAACTCTCTTCGCGGGTTGGCATCTCAGATCCCGGACAGAATGCGCACCGTGCGATCCCGCAGTCGATGGGAAGTAGCGGGCCCCCGAAGATCGGGGCAGGAGCGATGACCTTGCCCAAGACACGCCTCGCGGCACAGCTGACTTTCATCATTCGTCAGGGGATCGAACGGCTCGAATCGCTGGATGACGAGGTTTTTACTCGGACGGTTCCCGGCTTGCGATCCGGGTCTGTCGGCGCCCAGTTCCGACATGTGATCGACATGATTACCTGCATGCTTCGCGACCTGAGCTCGGGACGCATCGACTACGATCGGCGGGAGCGTGACTGGATTCTGAAAGAAATCCCGCAGCGCGCCGCGGAGCGGATGCGTTTGCCGGCAACGCAGCTCGAGGGGGTAGCCAACCGGGGCACGCGGTCCGTCACCGTCAAGGCAGATCAACTCGGCACCGGCGTCAGGAGCTTGGACTGGATTTCCTCAACCTTCGAACGCGAGCTCGTGTTCCTGCTCTCGCATACCGTACATCATTACGCACTCATCGCACTCATGCTCCGAGGAATTGGTGTTGAGGTCGCCGAAGAGTTCGGCGTCGCGCCCTCGACGCTGCAGTATTGGAAGGCCGGCTGAAGTGTGCACCCTAAGCTGGATCCGCAGCGACGAAGGATACGAGCTGCATTTCAACCGGGACGAGCGCCGGATACGCCAACGCGCGAGTGCGCCGCGGGTTTTTGTTTCAGAGGGCGTACGCGTTCTTGCTCCGCGGGACGCTGATGCCGGCGGAAGCTGGATCACCGTCAATGCGTTCAGCCTTGTTCAATGTCTTCTTAACGGTAGCAGCGAGGAATACCCCCTGCTCCCGCGCAAGGACACGAGCCGCGGGTTGCTCGTACTCGAGACGGCCGCTTCGCGAAGTATGGAACAGGCTCAACATCGCATCGCTACCCTTTCGTTGGCGATCTATCGTCCGTTCCACCTCGTGTTCTTCTTCCCTGAGAAGGCACCGTGCTGTATACAATGGGATCGCGCAGCGCTTCGCACTCGCTCGCTCGACGATGCGGATCGACCTCTCGTCTCGAGTGCGTGTGACGATACTGGTGCGAGACGCGCGCGTCGCGAACTCTTTCGCCAGGCGTTGGCCCGCGCTCCCGTAGATACTGAGCTGTTGCGGTGCTCGCATGCTGGGCACCTGCCGGAGAAGGGTCCGCGCTCCTGCATGCACGGGCCCAATGGCTCGACGGTCAGCTACAGCCGCGTCCGAGTCGATCCCGTCAGCGTCCATTTCGACTATCAGGCAGGTCCACCCTGCGAAGGGAGGCCGGTGGAGCAAAAGCACATCGACTTGGTGGCCGGGGCGGCCTGAGGCATGGCTTTGCGCAATGGCCTGCGTTCTATCGTCTTCCGAGGGTCGCGTCGTCTCGTGGGCACTTGGCGACGGTGGACACGATGGGAGTTCTGGCCACGCTGGCTCTTTTATCCACCCCTGATCGCCTACATCCTTTGGCTCGCTCTACGCTGTGGCGGGCTCTCGATCTTCACGGTTGTTAACACACGAATATGGGCAGGAGGTGTCGTCGGTCACTCGAAGGCAGAGATCTTGAGGGCTCTTGGCGGCTCGCCGGAGTACATCGTGCGCACCCGGCGCCTTGCCGCGGTTGCGGGCTTGGCTTCACGCTTGCGCGAGGCCCTCGGTCTACTTGAGAAGGAGGGTCTTGAGTATCCTGTCGTGCTCAAGCCGGACATGGGCGCGCGGGGAGATGGAGTGGCGGTCGTGCGGGGGCGGGGCGAACTGGAGGACTATCTCGCGGCACGTCCAGTTCCCCTGCGGGTCCAGGAGTACGCG